>JAFUUN010000027.1 GCA_017477855.1 Rickettsiales bacterium
ATAACAGCTCCCCAGCCACCACGGCCAGGATTTCCACTGCAAGCTCCGTCTGTATAAATAACAACTTTTGCCATTATTACAACAATCCTTTGAGTTTTTTGCTAATTGGAGCAGTTGCCTTTTCAAGCTTTTCACCAGTCTTTGCTAATGCTTTACCGGTGTCGGCTACATCACCAATTTTTGACAAAGTACCAGTCAAATTGTTAATTGTCCTTGTGACTTGCGTAACTTTATCAGAAAGAATATTTCTGCTTTGATAAACTTTATATCCAGCAAAACAAAGGGCAAAGATGAACGCGATTATGAACAATTCGTAAATCATGTGAATTAGCATATGAATTATTTTGCAAATCGTTATTACTGGTTTCAAAAAAGTTTCAGCAACCTTAAAAGCACCCTTTATAGATAAAAACATTGTCTTGAAAAAATTTTTTATCATTTTAAACATATATCAAAATACAAACCAATGCACGATGACCCGACTATACGTTTATGGATGCTGCAAAATGCCCTGACCACTTTCACGTAAACCGTCCACCGTACGTATAACCTATTCTTGCGTAAAAATTATTGTCAAGGTGTTATTTTACCAACTCCAAAACATACATCACATTACAACCAAACTTCAAATTGATATTACTGTGATAGATTGATTTATCAACCTCATCAGTGCGCTTGTCATAACAAACTGCAATGTGTTGTTCCTCGCTCGTATTTTTTGTCAACACGTGGTTTGAACAATTAATATTGTTGCGCATGTCTGCATATTTCTGACAAGTTTTCAGATCAATATTCCCCGGCACCACCCTATACGTATCATAAAACTGATGAAACGCTTTCTCATAGTAATCAAATTCAAATATGATACGTTGGATTTTAGCTCTATCAACAATCTGTCTTCCAACTAAAAGAGAACCTACAAGAAGTGATAATATTGATAGAGAGTATAAATTGGAAAATGGAAATGTTAAGATAGGAAAAAAATATTGACAATAAAAACTTGACAATTCACATGATATTGATGTCAAACCTTATTGCAATTCGCAAGCGTATAAATAGTATTGCCTCAACAATTCGTGTAACGAAAGTGATGCAGATGATTGCAACAGCTAAGATTGCAAAAATCAAGCAAATGATGACAGTTGTGGAGCGCTACGGAGAGGAAACAGATACAATTTTACAGAAATACATGCATAACACGACAATGCCGGGTGAATTGAAGAAATATTTTTCTGGTTTTTCAACGAAGAAAAATGTGTTATTGCTACTATTTTCCAGCGACAAAGGCACATGTGGGAGTATAAACACAAACATTTTTAAGGAGGCAATACACGAAGTGGCAGAATATAAGAAAAATGGCAACACAGTTGAAATTTTACCAGTCGGAAAGAAGGCCGTAAAATGGGTGCAAACGAACTGTGAAAAACTTGGTTTTAAGGTCTACAAACAAGATGCATATGCTGATGCAGAATACTGCGATGCGAAGATTGTTGGCGGCGCCGTGAATACCATTTTAGCTGCCTATTCAAGCGGTGAGTTCAGCGAGGTTAGTATTTTATCACACAGGTTCAAAAATATTATCACTTGCAATACGGTCAAAGAGAAACTTTTGCCAATCCAAAATGTAGCGGCAGACAGCTCAAAAAGTGAGTTCATTAACATTGATGAGACGGACAGCATGCCGCAGGCCATGATTGAGTTTTACATTCGCACTAAGGTTTATAACATTTACGTTTCAAACATCGCATCAATCGTTTCAAGCAGGATGAATGCAATGGACAATGCCACAAAAAACGGCAAGGAAATTATTGATGACTTAAAAATTAAGTATAACAAAAGCAGGCAGGCAGGTATTACCGCAGAATTGAGCGATATCGTCTCTGGTTTTGAGGCGGTAAATTAGTATGTTAAAATCAATAAAAGAAGGAATTTTACTCTGTTTTTTGAAACTTGCATCTCTATTTTTTTCTGAACCGTATGATAGGCGCATGACTTTGTTGCTGTATAAGAGAATTGCATATAGAAACAGAGTTAAGAAAGTTAAGGAAATAAATAATAAAGAAATCTTACCAAAATTGCGCGAGATTTATCAAAAAAAGGACAGAAAAATCAGAGTTATTTTTATCAATTTCATGCAATCACGTTGGCAATATCAGTCGCTCTACGAAGCACTTGAAAAGGACGAAAACTTTGAGCCGATTGTCTACGTAACGGTGAGAAATATTGACAGAAGAATTGATAGAAAAGGAAATAGCAGGTATAAGGAAAATTTTAACAACTCTATAAAAAGTTTTACGGCAAAAAACATGAATATCGCACTTGGTTTTGACATCAAAAAAGATGAGACAATAGACATCATGGAATATAATCCTGACATAGTTTTTTACCAAGAGCCATGGAACATGAACAAGCATTTTGATTGCCGAAGAGTAGCTTTCAGTGCACTGACGATGATGTGCTCGTATGGCTCGTCAATCTCGCTCGGTGCTAATGAATTTTCGGAAATTCAACAGTTTTTTTATAAAGTATTTTTGGACAATTTTTTTTCAAAAGAAATATTGTTGAGCCATTATTTTCCAGACGATCTGTTTGAAATTGCAGGTCAACCGAAGTTGGATGAATATCTAAAACCAATAAATTATGACAATCAGATATGGAAAACAGAGGGCAAAAAGCGTGTTATTTACGCGCCGCACAGCACCTGCTATGATGACAGCGTGATGCGGTACGGCACATTTGATTATAATCATGACTATTTTTTGCAACTCGCAAGAGAGCATCCAGAAGTTGAGTTCATCTTCAAACCACATCCAGAGCTGGCGCGCAAGCTTGTCTATTTTGACATAATGTCGCAAAATGAGGTTGAAAAATATTGGCAGGCATGGCAAGAACTTCCAAATGCGCAGGTGTATGAGGGTGGCTACTATTTTGATATGTTCCGCACAAGCGATCTGATGATAACTGACTGTAATTCGTTCTTGCTGGAATATTTACCATCTGGCAAGCCACTAATTCAGATGATTAGACATAACTCTGTTGGTCAAAATATGTATGGAAAAATTATCACCAATGGATATTACAAAGCACATAATATGGATGAGCTAAAACAGTGCATTCAGGAGGTTCTTTTTGATGGGAAAGACACCAAATATGAGGTGAGACAAGAGATTATCCGTCATAAATTGCAGCAGCCAGAATGTGGTTGCGGTGAGTTTATTCATCGGTTTTTGGTGAAACTTTTGCGCGACTAAATCCTGTTGTCAAGATATTCTGCAATTTTCTCCCCGATTGGCTTACCGATAACAATTGCAACCATGCAGGCCGCTAAAACGGCAAACAAATCATTCATGCTTGCCATGGTTTTTAGTAGCGGCTCACTTGTGTTACTGCATTTTTCCCAGCCAGAAATCCTGCAAACTGCTTCACAAATCACTGCCACAGAGTTAGCATAAAATACGTATCTAAAACACCATTTGATGTTATCCATTGCGGTTTTTTTGTTTTTTGTATTAATTAATTCTACTTCGTTTTCCATGATGTCAATATTTATGCAGTTTGGATTTATGGAAGTAAAAAAATCACATCAATTGCATTGACAAATACATTTATTATCAACAATCACTTTGTCATTCTATGCAAATTTTTGAGGCCATAGACAGCACACAATTGGAGGCCAAGCGGCAAATAGAAGCGAAAGGAATTATTGTCATGGATGTTTTTTTAGGTTTGCAACAGACAGCTGGTATTACCACAAAAAAAGGAATGATGTGGGTTTCTCAGCGCGGCGATTTCAACTGTTCATATGTATTCCACGAGAATTACTTGAAATTCAGCGATATACATTTTACTGAGTTTTGTTGCGGTTTGTCAGTGAGAGATACAATTGTTGAAATTGCTCCTAATTTAAAGAATGATGTAAAAATCAAGTGGCCGAATGACATTTTGATTAAAGACAATAAAATTTGTGGTATTTTGGCTGAAATCTACAAACAACACATCATTATGGGTATTGGTGTAAATTTAGTATCTCATCCATCCAAAACAGAACACTTTCCGGCAACTGATTTACTGACTGAGACAGGACACAAAATTGATGTTCAGAAGTTTGAAAGTGTGCTACGCAAGCATCTTGATAAACACATCAAAAACTTGCAACAATATGGCTTTTCAGTCATCAGAGACAACTGGAAACAAAGTGCCTACATGCTTGGGCACAAGCTGATTTTGAAGGACAACAGCATTGTAAAATTCAAAGATATTACAGACAAGGGGTGCTTAATTGTTGAAACAGCAGACGGCACAAACAATGTTATTATTAGTAGTGACGAGGTGATTGGCGGAATAAAAAATTAAACTTTCAATGTCTTTTGATTGACGTTTGCGGCCTTGATAAAGCTCTTAATGTATTCGTCTTTTGCATCAAAAATGTCAAATGCTGGGCCATCAAAAATGATTTCACCGTAGCGCAAGACAATAATTCTGTCACCAATTTGCAGCGCCGAGTTCAAGTCATGAGTAATTGTCAACATTGTAGCGCCAGTTTTTTGCCGTGTTTTGTTGATTGTATTATTGATAACCTCGCAAATAACCGGATCAAGGCCGGTAGTTGGCTCATCAAGCAAAATCAAACTCGGTTTTTTTACGATTGTCCTCGCCAAAGCCACACGGCGTTGCATTCCGCCAGAGATTTCACTTGGTTTGTTTTCAATTGCTTGTTCCGGAATGCCGAGTTCCTTCATCAAATTCTTGGCTATTTCCTTCATTTTATTCGGATTTTTTTTCTTGATAAATAGATCGTAAAACATGATATTCTCCCATACTGACAAGTGGTCAAAGAGCCCTGAATACTGGAACAAAAAACCAATCTTGCGCATAACTTTTTCTCGCGCGCGCTCTGTAATACCAACAATCTCTTGACCATCAATCTTGACACTGCCTTGTGTTGTTTCAAGCAGCATCCCGACAATACGCATCATGACCGACTTTCCCATGCCACTCTCGCCGAGAATTACGACACTCTCACCAGGCTGACAATTAAACGAAACATCATGCAAAATCTCACGTTCGCCAAATGACTTTTTCAGATTTTTTGCCTCAACCTTTACGCCCGCCATCATTATTTGCCTTTAACATCGCTTGCAATTGTCATTTTTATAATCTTGTCTGGATTTTGCACAAGACCATCCTGCATAGGATTTCCCCTTTTGATATTATCAACAAATTCCATGCCGCTTACAACATAGCCCCAAATTGTATATTGTCCGTCAAGGTATGTGCTGTCGGCTGTTACGATAAAAAACTGGCTGTCTGCGCTGTCAATATTTTGTGCTCTTGCCATAGAGACAGCACCGCGCTTGTGGCTGTATTTTTTTGTAAATTCAGCTGGTATTTTTTTTCCCGTTCCACCTGTTCCATTGCCATTTGGATCACCACCTTGTGCCATAAAATCACCTATCACACGGTGGAAAGTTAGACCATTATAAAATCCGCTACGAACAAGTTCTTTTATGCGTGCAACGTGCTTCGGTGCAACATCCGGCAGCATGCGGATGACAACACGACCGTCCTTCAGATCAAGATACAATGTGTTTTCCATATTCGTTTCAATTTTACGAGCTAATCCCATTTTTGTTGAGTGCATGTAAGTAAAACAGACAAGACAACTCAATCCAACGGCAAGAAAAAAACCTTTCAAAAAATTGGACTTTCGCATATTTGGACAGAAATACTAAGTTTTTATTTGTCAAATCTATTTTTTGATTTTTTATTGCGCGGCGCGGAGCGCGTTTGGCCGACGAGGAACGAGGCGCAGCCAAACGGCGAGGGCGTGGCCTCGGGCAGCGCAACAGAGAAATTTATTTTTGATTTGCTTTCTGCTCGCGGATTTTAACCACCTCGTCAGCAATCGTCTTGATCGCGAAATCAACTTCCTCCTTTGTCGTAAAACGACCAATTCCAATACGTACTGCACCGCCAACTTTGAGAGTATTTACTCCGATGGCTTTGATGACATAACTATCAACCGCCTCGTGAGACGAACCGCATGCTGAGCCGATTGACAATGCCAGCTTGTCGCCAAGGTTCATGACCAAAGTCATAGCATCCACATCTCTGAAACTAAAATTAAGATTGCCAGGATATCTATGTGTCTGGCTACCGTTCATCGTGGTCCCTTCAATAGACATCAAACCATGCTTCAAGAGTTTGTGCAAGCCTGCAATTTTCTTACTATCACGATCGTAATACTTATCCATCAACTCTGCCGCCTTACCAAATCCAGCAATCAATGGCACGGCAAGTGTTCCGCTACGAATGCCCCATTCTTGTCCGCCACCGTTCATTTGTGGGAGCAATTCAATCTTGCTTTGCGCTTTGCACTTGAAGTTGCAACCGTTTTTACCACATGGGCCATCTTTTGTCATGTTAAGAAGTGGTTTGTCAGTTGGAATATCTGGCACACATCCAGCGCCCTTTCCATGCTGGCGGACGAACAATGCACCAATGCCCTTTGGCCCATAAATCTTGTGTCCTGAAATTGACATCAGGTCAATATTCATTTTATTGACATCCAGCGGGATTTTTCCATATGCCTGAGCGCAGTCGGTGTGGAAGAAAACCTTGTGCTTCTTTGCTATTTTACCTATCGCGGCGAGGTCTTGAATGACACCAATCTCGTTATTGACACCCATGATTGAAATCATCAATGTGTCTGGACGAATTGCGGCTTCAAGTTCCTTCATGTCAATCAAGCCATCTGTTTTAGGGCACAAATACGTAATATCAATGTCTTCGCTTTCAAGCGTTTTGCAACTCTCCTGAATACAAGCATGCTCGGTCATTGAAGTGATAATGTGCTTCTTGCCCGTCTTGCGCGCATATGCCTCAACAATTCCCTTCAATGCCAGATTATTGCTCTCCGTGGCCCCACTTGTGAAAATTATCTCATCCGGCCGCGCCTTAATAACATCAGCCACTTGTTTTCTTGCCTTATCAACATACTCAAGTGCCTCGCGACCAAGCTTATGAAGTGAGTTAGCATTACCATAGACATTAGCAGAAATCCAATTCATCTCGTTTAGAACCTCTGGGTCAATCGGTGTCGTAGCCTGATAGTCCATGTAGACAGGCAGTGTCAGCGCGGCGCCGTTTGCACCATTATTATAGATGCCCTGGTTATAGTCAATCTTCACCTGGGTACATTGCTCGTTCTGCGCCTTCTTGTCTTCTTTGCACGCGGTCAAAAGAAGCACGACTGAAAATACAGAAACAAGCAACTTTTTCATATACAGTTAGTAGAGAGTTTGTGGCTGAAAATAATTGTCAACAAAAAATCTTAAAAGAATATTGTAAAAATGAACAATGAAAATCATGTTGAAAATAAAATATCCATTAGCACATTCAGTTGTGTTCTGGCAAATTGTTGCAAAATATCGGCTCAGAAAAGGCAAAGAGGATAGTGAAAGAGTGAGAGAAAAGTTTGGTTTTGCAAGCAAAAGTGCTATTGAAAAACTGGAAAAATTCAGGAAAAACGATGGTGGTGGTGATGTGATTTGGGTACATGCCGTCAGTGTTGGAGAAAGTTTGTCAACAATCGGATTGATACGGAAAATTTGTGAAAATGGATATTTTGTTTTATTGACGACCACAACATTGACATCTGCGCGAATTGTTGAAGGACGACTTCCAGAGCGTGCCGTTCACCAATTTTGTCCTTATCCATCAACAAAATATTTTAAGAGATTTACTTTAACTTGGAAGCCAAGCAAGACACTTTTTACCGAGAGTGAAATATTCCCGAATGTTGTAAAATTGTTGAAAAAGAAGAATATTCCAGTTTATCTAATCAATGCGAGGATGTCTGATAACAGCTTTAACATGTGGAAAAAAGTGAAATTATACATCAAACCAGTGCTAAATTGCTATACAAAGATTTTTCCACAAAGCAACGTTGAAGCAAATAAATTTGTTGCACTTGGATACGATGAAAAAAAGATAAAATGCTACGGCAATTTAAAGGTTGACGCCACGGTTGATGCCATCAAAAACGCCACGATTGCTGACGAAGATAAAGTAAAATTTGAGCTTTTAAAAAAGCAAATAAGCAACCAACGTGTTGTGGTTTATGGCTCGCCACATAAAGAGGAATTTTTCTATCTTGTCTGGCAACAAACAATGCTGATGCGTAAAACACTGACTGGATGCGTTGGTATTTTCGTTCCGCGCTACATGGAAGAGGTGCAGGAGCTCGTTGACTTGTTCCGTAAGAACGATATTGAGCCCCTGCTCTATTCCGAGCTGACAGAGAAAAAGTTAGCGCAAGTAATCATCGTTGACAAAATGGGGCTACTGTTGAAGCTGTATGAACTTGGCGATTTTGCGGTTGTATGTGGCAATTTTGCAGAGCACATCGGCGGCCACAATCCGATTGAACCAGTAGCGCTTAGCAAGCCAACTTTGGTTGGTCCATATTGTGAAAAAAGTAAGGATATTGTAGCTACTTTGCTTGCTGAAAATGCTGTCATACAAACAATGACTGTCTGTGAGGATATTGATTTACTCATCAAAAACGACAAAATTGACGCAATGAAGGCCAATTGCAAGAGATTTATGGAGAAGAATGGGGGGGCGGTAGAGAAGATTTTTGAGAGTATTTTTTTAATTTAGATAGTTAAATACATTACTCAAAAAGAAACAACTTTGCAAATCTTTATAGGCCATCAATATTAAATTGTCATCTGTCAGTATTTTCTGACAATTTTCTTATGTTGATTTTAATAATTAATGCATCAATCAAACTTTGCTACAAATATGACTAATTTAAATAGCGACATCCGAGAGAGAGAGAGAGAGAGA
>JAFUUN010000003.1 GCA_017477855.1 Rickettsiales bacterium
GGCGACTGCACTTATGGTCCATGGCTGGCGCACAAGGCCTCGCGTGAGGGCATAATTGCGGCCGACACGATCGCAAATGAGCTCGGAAAAATCAAGACAAAACCGGTTGCGTTGAATAAAACAAACATTCCTGGCTGTATCTATTCATTTCCGCAGATTGCCAGCATTGGCCTGACAGAAGATAAATGCAAAGAGCGCGGATTGAAATACAAAGTTGGGACATTTTCGGCCATCGGGAACGGTAAATCACTTGCCGCAAATGAGATGGAGAACTTCGTAAAGGTCATTTTTGATGAGAAAACACATGAGCTTCTTGGCGCGCACATGATTGGCTGCAATGTGACTGAAATGATACATGCTTTTTCAGTTGGTAAGGCCGCGGAATTGCTTCCAGAGGACTTTGATAATGCAGTTTTTGCGCATCCAACAGTGAGTGAGATGATCCCCGAGGCCATTTTGGATGCCTTTGGGAAAGCAATTCATAAATAATATAAATAATTTTTGCGCGGCGCGGAGCGCGTTTGCTGGACGAAGTGGAGCGTAGCGGAGCGAGGAGAGTGCAAACGGCGAGGGCGTGGCCTCGGGCAGCGCAACATCAAAATTTGCCAAAAATTTAAAAAAAGCTGGGTCTTTCGCCAAAGCCCCTTCGCACGAAAAGCACTTTGCACCATCGGACGTGCGGGGGCTTTGGCATGCGCGGCCGCTGCCGCAAACCTCCGCCCTTGACAAGTCAAGGCCTGCGGCCGCGCAACTCAATTTTTTGCATAAAAAAAACCGCCCACAAAAATGCAGGCGGCATATAAATTCAGCATGTAATTACAGATTATCTCTGGATTACTGCCACAATATTACAACCATAAATTGCATCATCCGAGTTCAAATAGTAAGCATTTGAAACGTTTGTTGCCAATTCGTTATAGCAAACACTTTTTGAAATAGGTTGACCGTTGCTGTCTGTGGCACTGGTACGTCCTAAACCACTCTTCAATGCCAAAACACGACCTGTTCCTGGGCGACCATCGTCCATTTTTTGGTCAATTTTGTTCATCTGTGATGGTGAAACAATTCCCGATGAGTTTGCACTAACTGCTTTAAATGTCGTGCTTGTATCGTTATAGAACATTACAATCGCATTTTTACGATCAAGTGCCTTTGCAAAAGTTGCATCACTCAACTCTGTCTGAACGCCGTATGAAGCACTACCACGAATGAAGTTTAATGATCTTGAATTACCGCAACTTGCATCAGCAATATTACCATTGGTGCTGCAATTTTCGCTGTCATTTGCAAAGACATCAAATCCAGCAAACATAATCAACCCATCTTCATTGAAAGATGTTGGTTGGAGATATCTTGCTTCAGCTGCTGCCGTAATGCTATCTGGTGCTGTTGCGATTGGTCCGGAGGCCCAAGGAATTAGGTCTCCGGCTGCATCTTTTGTTTTCTGAACAATTGTATCTGATTTAATCAATCCTGCCTGAGCCATTTGAGCTGCTGCCTGATAAATTGATGTATAACTTTGATATGATGCAAAGTATGGTAAGCCAACAAATCCGTTAACAGTGTGTGTAGCATCCTTACAATAGTCATCAACATTTGAGAAATCTGTTGCCAATGATTGCAAATCTGTTTTTGGATTGCTTTTTGCTGTCTCATAGAACGTTTTGTAAAGAATTGTGTTCTTCTGACAATTATCTTCGTCCATATTTCCAGGCAAGAACTGGAATGTGTCCTGGAACTGCAAGACATTCTTTTGGTAATAGTCAATTTCGCTGATAATCTTATTAATTTCAGCACGTTCAACCAACTGACGACCTGTCAAAAGCGAACCAACTAACAATGACAAAATCAACAAAACAATTGACAACTCAACAAGTGTAAAAGATTTTTTAGCACCGTTTAAAGCTTGTTTGTTGACTGATCTGATCTTTTTCAAACAACTTCTCATAATAAAAACTTCCTTAGTATGTCTATAAATTTTTATTTGTCAAATTTTTCAGTACAATTTTTTATTTATTAAGTAAAACCAATTTATCCAATTCCGCAATAAATCCCTTTTCAAGATAATCATTAACTTTGTCAACTTCTGCCATGAGTTTTTGATAAAATTTGTCATCCAAATATCCCAAATCCTCATCACATCCAAAGACATTTATTGGAAAGAACATTTTTTCTGCATTAGGAAAATACTTGCACATTGTCATCAAAAAGCGCAAAGTTGCATGGATTTTTCCCATTCCTATTATGCTTTGGATGCCGTCAATTTCGTCAAACTTCTCCTCCAAAATTGGTATTGAAAACTGCAAGTTCTCACCAGTATTTTTACTCTTGGTTTCTATCAAAATCTTGTCCTCTGGCACACCATTTTCTACTAACAATTCTTGCAAAATTAAACTTTCACATTCACTTTTGCCGTTATAATTTGCTACATTTCCACCAGTGCAAAGCACATATTTACAAAACCCTTTTTGATATAAACCAACAATGTTCTCTACAAACAAGTCAATACCATATGTTGTGCCAAAGACAATTAGTAAATCCGCAGGTTTGAGCGCTGTTTTAGGCAACATCTTGGCTTGAATTTGGCGAAATTCTCCACTTTGCATGGCATGAAAAAAAACATCAACAAATTTATTTACAAGAACATTTTTTATGTTAAACTATCAGTTGATAATATTATGCAACATCAAAGCAATTACAGTAAAACAACGGACGATATTGCAGATCAACAATCTGGTCCAATATTGCAAAAAATGAAGAAAATTAACATATTTAATAGAAAGTTCGGAGCATCAAAGATTACGAAGATTAGAAACTCAGTTAGTGAAGACAAAGAGAACCATTACGCACCTTTTAAAATCTCCAAATAATCCACCCCCTTCACCTTATGCACCACCTGCGCAAAGTTCTGGACGCCTCCACCTTTCCCACTGGTTTTGTCAATAATTTTTTGCGCAAATTCTCTACAATTTAACACTTGGCCATTGATTTTATGGTCTTTTTTGCAAACGATATAACAAAAACATTCGCCATTTTTGTCCTCGGTAGAAACCATTACCGGCTTGTCCTCCTTTATCATTACACTGCGGGCAACAATTTTCACAACCTCCTGGCCAATATCATGGCCTTGAAGATAAATCACGCCACTCACCAACTGTGCTGTATCACGCATTTTGAAGACCTTTTCCATTCGCTCCGCTACTGCCGTCGTGGACTTATACTTCATCATGTCCTCTTTCATTAATTCAAATGAACTCTTCATATCGCGGAAGTTTGCTAATACTTGACAAGCATTTTCACCTGTCAAAGCTGTAATTCTTCTTACCCCTGAACCAATACCTTTCTCACTTTCAATAGCAAAAGCCTCAATTTCACCTGTATTTTTAGCATGAATTCCGCCACAAAACTCCGTTGATATAGCATCACCAGAGCGATTAAATACACGGACAACCCTAACTTTTTCACCATACTTATCCTCAAAAAAGTGTAAAGCATTCAACTTTTCCGCCTCACTTTTCGACATCTCCACTGCACTCACTGGCAAATAATCAGCAATCCAACCATTGACAATCTCCTCAACTTTTTTAATCTCTTCCATTGTCATTGCTCTTGTGCTTGAAAAGTCAAACCGCAAGCCATTCTCATCAACTTGTGAACCTTTTTGTTGCACTCCGTCTCCAAGAACCAATCTCAACGCAGACTGCAACAAATGAGTAGCTGTGTGATTGTTGCCAACTCTTTTGCGAAAAGACAAACATTTTACAGCATCACCAACTCGCAGTTCCTCTCGTGCATTAACCAAATGTCCTATTATATCACCTTTAAACTTTTGAGTATCAACCACGATGGACGAACCGATAACTCCTTTGTCGCCAACTTCACCGCCTCCGCAAGGATAAAAACAGGTTTTATCAAGCACCAAAAAACCCTGCTCTCTATCTTGTAAAGCATCCGCGTGCACGCCGTCCTTGACAATCGCCAGCACCTTGGCCTCGCACTCTGTCGCGCCCTGATAATACAACTTTTCAGTAGCAAAATCAGTGCCATATTTTGACTTCAACAGCTCTGCAACACTGCCCCAAACCTCGTTGTTCTTTGCAGAAGTTGCATCATTTTTTGCCCTGTCGCCCTTTGACCTGTCCTTTTGCTCCTGCAAATACTTCTCAAAGTCCGCCTCGTCAATTTCAATGTTGTGTTCCCGCAAAATCTGCTGTGTCAAATCAAATGGAAAACCATATGTGTCATAAAGCATAAAAGACAACAACCCGCCATTCAATTTGCCATTTTCAAACACGATTTGGTTGTTGATTGTGATCTGATTGCTAATTCCCATAAACCACAGTACAATACTGTCCGCCCTCCTCGTTCTTTTCAATTAAAACAATTTGATCAACAATACCAGCTTTTTTAGCTGTCTCCAATATCATTTCCTTATTCGTTTGTGGACTTGTAGAGCACGTTTTTCCTTGCTTGATTTGTTGTTTTAAGTTAATCGGTTTAGAAATAAAGATATAATCAGAATTGTGATAGCTTCGTTCAAAACGCGGAAAACATCCGCTGACAAGCAACAAACCTATCGACAGACAACAGATTTTCTTCGCAAACATATTACTCTCCATAAACAATAGTACAGTGTTTGTAGTGTGGAACGCCCCTACGCCACATGTAATCGTAATCTTCCTCTAAACCTTCTGTTCTTTCTATAAATTCAACACGTTTTGTTAATCCGCCGTTTTTAATAGCCTGATAAACGCTTTCTTCACCACCATGCAATTCTGAACGACATGCAATACCAACCTTACCATTTTTCAAATCAAATGGTCGTTTTAAAGGCACAAACTTTTCACTTATTTGTCCCGATTTTTTAATATAATTTCCTTGCATACAAGCTGTTGTCATAAGCAACGCAATAACAATGCAACATCTAAAACAAATCTTTAACATAAACAGCCAAAGTCTGCATGAAATGTTATTTTTATAATGCAAGTAGATTTTTTAGTGTTGCGCTGCCCGCGGCCACGCCCTCGCGGTTTGCATCTTACTCCTCGCTATGCTCCTCGTGCAAACCTGCTCCGCGCCGCACAACATAAATATCAAGATATTAACATTTAATTTGACAATTATTTTTCATATACTGCTGATTAACTGGTTTGCTGTGATTGAAATAATAATTCTTGCAATTATATCATTTTTCTTATTCAAAAAGTTGAAGTCAATGCTCGGTGATGAGTATGACGATGAGATGTTTGGATATGGCAACGAGACAAGAAAGGAGAAAAAGAGAAAGATAAAGGACGCCGAACAAGTGCATGAAGAGGAAAAAGAAAAAAGTGAACTTGAAAGCGGAGATTATAACTATTTGAGCGCAGAAGCATTGAAGAATGCAAATACTCTGCGTGATGAAATTGGTGGGTTCACTTTAAATAGGTTTAAACGCATTGCGACAAAAGTTTTGGAGACAGTCATCAAGGCCAATGAGGAGCAGAAAAAGGATGAGATAAAACAATTCATGACAAGTGAGTTAGCAGAGGCAGTGCTGGCTTCATTTGCAGGTGAGAACAGAAATCACATCGTGCTGGTATCTCTTGACGAGGCCAAAATTGTTGATATAACTAAACTTGGCAATCAATATTGCATTGACATGAAATTCAAAATGCAACAGATAAACTACACCACAGACAAAAATGGAAAAGTCATTGATGGAGACAAAAAGGAGATTGTAAATGTCTGTGAGAAATGGAGCTTTATCCACACGCTTGGCAAGAATGATGCAACTTGGTTTATAAGTAAAATTGAGGAATTTGATGATGCGGCAGATGGTGGAAAATAGATTGCAGACATGCAAAAGTTGTTTTAACAATGTTTTATTATTATCATTGGTTTTATTACCATTGGCTGGCTGTGCGAGTGATAGTTTTGACACGAGATACAGAACAATCGGAACCTACTCTGGCCCTACAAAAAAGATGCTGAAAAAGGGATATTACTACATCGCTAACAAAAAAGGAGGTGTAAAAATCGGCAAGACAAAACCATATATCAACACCAACTTGTCATCTGTGACGATGGAGGAATCCATGTTCTTGGAAGATATTGAGTTTAAAATAGACAATGACGCCAGTGCATCAGGACAAAAGACAGCAAGCGGACGTAAAATTTTCACACAAAACCGTTTGACATCACAACTTTTACCATTTGACAGGAAAGATCTCATGGGTGAGCTCGGATTATGTCGTGCGGCCAATACAAGCTTGATGGCGGACATCATTGATGATGGCATAGTCAATTCATCTGCTGGTTCGCAGTGCGTAAAGAATAAACGTGAATTCACACGTGGAAAAATGAAATTCACAGAAACTGCATATACGTACCTTGAAGATTGGCACGGTGATGACTTCAAGGATGCATTATACACATTCCTGCAAAGCTGTAAGGCCTTCAAAGGAGGAATTAAAGAAGTAAAATCTAAAACGATTTCAATAGGAACAGAAAGTGATTGGAGAGAACTCTGCGACATTGGTTCACAATATTACAAAGCAGGATTTGAAAAAGGCTTCTTTGAGAGGTACTTTTCACCATTCCAAGTGGAAGATGCTACGGCAACAAAAGATAGCAGTAAGTTCACTGGATATTATATCCGGGAGTTACCAATCTCATTAGAAAGAAGCGACAAATACTGGTATCCAATTTATGCACTTCCACCAGAATGCAAGGGCGCAGATAAGTCAAAATGCCCAACCAGAGCGGACGTCAATGCAGGTGCGTTGAGTGGCAGAGGTCTTGAATTGGCGTGGGCGAGCAATCCAATGGATGTATATTTCATGCAAGTGCAGGGAACTGGTATAGGCATTACCGAAAGCGGACAATCATTTAGATTTAGCTTTGCTGGCAAGAACAACCAGCCATTTGTGTCATACAGCGAGTTCTTTAAGAACAATCCTGGTTTCTGTCCTGTAAGTGGATATTATAACCAAATTGAGTGGCTCAACCAGCATCCAAGTGAGGCTTTGCAAGCAACAAGCGTAAGCCCATCGTTTGTATTCTTTTCAAAGAAGTCAGGTCTTGACCCAGCTTTGGGCGCACAAGGAACACCATTAGTACAATCAAGAAGTATTGCCATTGACCCTGAATTCATACCTTACGGTGTGCCAATGTGGATAGAAACACATTTGCCAATCGTTGACATGGACAACAATGATGATGTCAAATGGATTGACTGGAATAGATTGTATATTGCACAAGACACAGGAAGCGCAATCAAGGGAGTTGTCAGGGCTGACTTGTATATGGGTCATGGCAAGAAAGGAGAATTTATTGCCAAGAACCAAAACTTTGCTGGGGCATGGTATATGTTGATACCTAACTCATTGGTGGATAAGGTAAGGTAAAGTATTAAAAAAACCGTAAGGACATGACCTCGGGCGGCATAACAATACCATGAGATTGTTTGACAATTTGAATTTTTTTGACATAATTACTCGTTAAATTGCAGTTTATGTCAAACAGTAATAGTATAGTTATTAAAGAGAGCAAAGTATTTGTTGACGGTAAAGAAGTAAAAAATGAACGTTCGGTAATAGAGAATGGCAACGAAATTACTGATCCTAAAAAAAAAGCAGAACTAATTACCGGTAGCTCGCAAGAAATGCAAAAAATGACCGAAGATCTGCGAAATATGCAGAAACAATCACCACTTTTTTATACATGGCCAGCATTTCTACAATGGTGTCGTGCATTTGCTACTGCTATAAAAAATTATGCAAGAATGTTGAAAGGACAGAAGATAGAAGAGCCAAAACCAGTTGCACCAGCAGAAAAGAAAGAAGATCAACCAAAGGACGTTAAGAAGGAGGAAAAACCAACAGAAAAGAAAGAAGAAAAGCCAAAAGAAGCTGACAAAAAAGAACATCCAACAGAAAAGAAAGAAGAGGTAAAAACAGATGTCAGCCCAGAAAAGAAACCAGTTGAAAAAAAAGAAGAGAACAAACCAGAAGAACCAAACAAAGATAGTAAAGAAGAGAAAAAAAACGACACAAAGGAACAGATTGCAGAAATGCAGCCAAAACCAGCACCAGTTAGTAAATCAGAAAATACCGAGAATAAAGATGAATCAAAAAAACAATCAGCTCCAGAAATTCTTCAGAAACCAATAGTTCAAGAAGAAGAAATAGATAATGATCTTGTGTTTTCTGACGACGAGGAGCCACAAGTCATTCCTAACCAACCAACAGAGAAACAAAAAGTTGAAACCAATGAGGTTGATAAACAACCACAAATCGTTAACAATGCCAAAGAAAAAATTGCTGATACTGCTAATAATGCCAATAGTGTTGTGCAAACAATTAAAGACAAAGGCTCTGAACTTTTAGAAAAAGGTAAGCAAGTCGTTACTGGTCCAGCAGGTGGTCAGAGTATCACAGAAACCGTTAAAGACAAAGTGGCGGATGTAGCGTCTGATAAGGTAAAAGAATCTCTTGTGGATAAGCTTAATAACAATGCAACGAAGAACACAGATGTAGTCAATGCAGCAGCTAATGCAGCTTCAAAGTTATTAAAATAAATATCACAACACGTATTGATCCCCTGTTGTCAAATCCTTCTTCATCATCTGGCCTTCTTTTTCAAAGATGACAAAGTTGGCGCCAATTTGGTTGGCATATTTCAATCCTTTGACAAAGTCATTTTGGTAGGACAGATTTATCTCGTTGCGCGCATTGGCAATGAACTGGCTTTTGTCCGTGAGGTGCAAGTATAATGGTTGCTTTTGTGGCATCTTCGTGGCGTCCATCAAGTCAAATAGACGTTCAATTCCGAGTGCAAATCCAAAGGCCGACAGCTTTTTCCCTGACATATCTTCAATCAGATTGTTGTATTCACCTCCACCACAGCAAGCATTTTGTGTCTCACCAATTTTGTTGGTAATAACCTCAAACACAAAGCCAGAGTAGTAATCCAGCCCGCGCACGAGGTTGTTGTCAATTTCAAACTTGTCATCAAAAGAGTGCAAAAACTGCTTGTGCTCTTCTGTGAGGTAATCCTGTATTTTTGGTGCATTTTCAAGGATTTTCTTGTCGCCCTCATCCTTGCTGTCAAGAATGCGCAAGATGTTTGTCTCCAAGCGGCGTTGGCTGTCATCACTGAGGCCACTTTTGTAGCCAATCAGGTATTCCTTCAATGCCGCTGTATAGTTTGCGCGCTCGTCCTTTTCCCCGAGGTAATTTATCTTTACTTTGACGTCTTTTACGCCGATTTTGTCCAGCAGCTCGCAAATCATGTTGAGATATACTTTTATCTCCTGCGCCATGTCTTTGAGGCCAAATATCTCAAAATTTAGCTGGTTGAATTGGCGGTAGCGGCCTTTTTGTGGGCGGTCATAACGAAACACTGGGCCCCATGAGAAATATTTGTGCGGAAATGGCCCTTGGAACAGCCCGTTTTCAATGACGAAACGGCACACACCAGCAGTCATCTCTGGGCGCAAGGCCAGTATGTCACCACCTCGGTCTTCAAAACGGTAGATTTCTTTGTGCACGATGTCGCTCTCGTTGCCGAGGTTGCGCTCAAACAGGGTTGTATACTCAACAATCGGCACAGTCAGATGCTGGAAGTTGTATTTCTCCGCCAGCGCGGCCGCTGTGCTTACTATAAAATCAAATTTGTCTGCTTCCTCGCCAATCAAGTCCTTCATTCCGCGGACAAGGCGATAACTTCCATCTTTTGCCATGTTGGTAGTGATGAACATGTTATTTTAATTGCAAGGTGGATTGTTGGTTGCGCGGCGCGGAGCGGGTTTGGCCGCCGAGGAACGAGGCGTAGCCAAACCGCGAGGGCGTGGCCTCGGGCAGCGCAACATCAAACAAGATTGTTTGACAAAAGGTGCCATTTTTTGTAAAATCGTAATGATTTGAATATGAGTATAAATGGTGCACAGAACTGTTCGATTAGTGGTATCAATATAACAGGAAATTGTTTGAATGATAATGTAGGATGTGATATTAATTGTTATTGTAATAATGTTGGATGTCATATTAATGAAGGAAACATTTATATTGTTGGTGAAGCTAAAATAGGTGACAAACCAGTAAAGGATGTTTATGTTGTAGGAACGGATTGGGACACTTTTATGAAAATTCTTCAGGAGAAAGGGGAGCTAAAAGATGTTGTTATTGAAAATGGACAAATTGTTACTGACTCTAAAAGAAAGGCTGAAATAAAGGAAAATGCAAAAAAACAGACAGCACAATATGAAAAAGAAATGAAGGAATATGAAAAAGGAATGAAGGAATATAGAGATAATATGCAAAAAATGTCCGCAGAGATGCAAAATATGCAACAAGCATTGAATTATTTGATCAATTCAATTCCTGATTATGTAGAAAAACCTGTTAACGAACCTAAAGTAAAGAAGATGAATGCCCCAATTAAACCAAAAGAGGTTGATCCAACGGTAATTATTGTTGACGGATCGAAGACAAATACGCCATCACCTGAGGAAGCACGTCAGAGGGCGTTTGATAACCTCTTATCAACACTTAAAAAAGATTTAGAGCCTGAACAATTTTCTGCGTATTCAAGTTTGATTGGAATATTACGTAAAAGCCAAAATGGCGATCCAGAAAGTATAACTACATTATACAATAGCATGTTTCAAGGTAAAAAACAGATACATACGCAAGAAACCTTTCCACCACAATACGTAATTGAGCCTGTTGTTCATCAGAATATCGCGGATGAAGCAGAACGACAAACAGTGAATACTGGTGGCGAACAATTCGAGGTTTGCCAAGGAAAACATCTTTTAGAGCAGAAAGTATCCGATAAGTCCAATGATGAGGCTGACAAAAGCAAAGATACCATAAATCAAATTAATGAGGAGATATTACAACGGTAAAAAACAATCTAAAATTTGTGTTCGCTGCCCGAGGCCACGCCCTCGCCATTTGGCACCGCTACGCTCCGCCTCGCTCCCTGTCGGTGCTTCGCGCCTACCCGCTCGGCGGCCAAATGCGCTCCGCGCCGCGCAACCTTTATATTATCATAATAGCATCAATCAAATGCCATGTTTCCTCCTTACCTTTTTTAGCAAGCACAAGCATTCCGCCGCCAAAGTCGCCATAGTCAACAACCTTGCCAAGTAGCCGCTTTGTCTGTTTATCATAAATCTCCTTCCCCATAAGTGTCTCTGGGTCAATATACTCATCATCCGCAACCTCAATGAATATCTCATGCTTGGTTAGCTTTTTGGCTGCATCAATGTCATTAACGCCCTCTATCCTGCACAAAAAGACCTTCCCATTGAATGCAAAAATACTGACTTCCATTGGCGCACCTTTGTCATCAAAGATTGGCCGATTATTCTCTATGAGGTCCTCAAATTCATCGCACGGAACCATTGGCACAATCTTCACCTTGCCGTCCAGCCCATGAGTATAACTGATATATCCGATTGGCTTTTTAACCATTAGTCAACGTATTTTTTTAACACCAAGCAGCCATTTGTGCCACCAAAGCCAAATGAGTTTGACAGTGTTGTGTTGATTTCTTGCTGCCGTGCTTCCTGCACTATATTCATACCTGCACACTCATCAGCCAGATTTTCAATATTTGCACTTGGTGGAACAATCTGATTTTTTATTGCCAGAGCACAGAACATGGTCTCCAATGCACCCGTTGCGCCAAGCAAATGTCCCGTTATTGACTTGGTTGATGATATAGCTACTTTGTTAGCATACTCGCCAAAAGTGTTCTGAATTGCCTTGATTTCGCATATGTCGCCCATTGGCGTGGATGTCCCGTGCAAGTTGATATAGTCAATATCGCACACAGTCATTCCAGCATCTGCGATTGCAATTTCCATTGCGCGACTTGCACCGCATCCCTCCACATCAGGGGCAGTAATATGATGCGCATCGCAACTTGCGCCGTAGCCAGCAATCTCACAGTATATTTTTGCTCTGCGCGCCTTTGCATGTTCCAATTCTTCCAGCACAAGCACAACCGATCCTTCGCTCATTACAAAACCATCTCTGTCCTTATCAAGTGCTCTGCTGGCCTTTGCAGGATTATCATTATACTTCGTTGACAGCGCATTCATGGCATCAAATCCAGTAACACCAATTTCACAGACAGCCATTTCAGTTCCGCCAGCTACGCACGCGTCCAGTTTGCCATTACGGATGTATTCAAAGGCCTCACCGATTGAGTGTGTGCTTGATGCACAGGCCGAGACATGTGTCATTGTTGCGCCCTTCAATCCAAACTTTAACGCCACATTTCCTGCGGACATATTGACTAATGCAGCGGGCAAGAAAAATGGCGAAACCCTACGTGGTCCCTTTTCATGCAGTGTAATAACTCCCTCTTGTATCGTTTTGATACCTCCAATTCCAGACGTAATAAATGTTCCTATCCTATTTGTATCATAAGGACAGCCATTATTTTGGAGGTTAAACACATTTTCTCCTTCTGCTTGTAATTTGGTTTTGTCAATCAAACCGGCATCTGATAGTGCATTGAATGCAGCAATTACCGCAACATATCCGCCATCATCAATGCGGCGGCGCTCTTTGACAGAAATAAGCTTTGAATATTTCTCAACAAGTTCATCAGTGATTTTTACTTCACCGCAGACATGACTTTTCATCTGCGATGCATCAAATTTGGTAATATTTCCAATCCAAGATTGTTTAGATAATATACTTCCCCATGCGCCCTCCACATCATCACCGCGCGGTGTAAGAGCGCCGCAACCTGTAATAACAACTCTACGCATTGGGAAAACAAAAATTATTTGTGACTGTCAATGTATTCTACTGCGTTGCCGACTGTTTTGATTTTTTCTGCATCCTCGTCAGCAATTTCAAGGCCAAACTCCTCTTCAAAAGCCATAACAAGTTCAACGGTGTCTAAGCTGTCTGCACCCAAATCACCTGTAAATGATGCTTCACTTTTGACCGCATCAGCATCAGCTCCAAGTTGCTCAATAACAATCTTTTTAACTCTCTCAAATGTGTCACTCATATTCAACCAATTAAATTGATAGCATGGATAAACTAAAAAAATAAAATGCAAGTGGGAAATTAAAGTGGTAGTTTTGATTGGAAATTTGTTAGTTGCTCCGCCCGAGGTCATGCCATCGCCGTTTGCAACCTCATCGCTCCGCCAAGCACAACAAGTTACCTCCGCGCCGCGCAACCCATATTCACCAATACAGTTGCAAATTATAAAAACACAATCACCAATTGGAAAATGTTTTTTGGTTTGTGATATGGCAACCTGTTATTACATGACGAAGGAAGGTTTTGACCGCTTAAATGCTGAGCTGAATGAGCTTGAAGACAAGATTTTACCAGCTATTGTGGCAGAGGTTTCACGTGCGCGCGGAAATGGCGATTTGAGTGAAAACGCAGAGTATCACGCGGCCAAAAGCGACCAGCGCAACGCCATGCGGAAGATCGGCTATTTAAAGGATTTCAAAGTCAACGCACAGGTTGTGGACTGCTCTAATTTGACGAACGACACCGTGAAGTTTGGCTCGCATGTGGAAATTCTGGACTTGGATACGGAC
>JAFUUN010000028.1 GCA_017477855.1 Rickettsiales bacterium
GAATTCATGCCCAAAATCTCCACTGGAACAGATGGCTCGGCTGTTTTTAGCATCTTGCCATTTTCATCAAACATGCCCTTGATTTTTCCATATTGCTCGCCTGCAATCAGGAAATCTCCTTGCGACAAAATACCATTTTTAACTATCACAGTGACGAGAGTTCCGCGCTTCTTGTCAAGCTTGCTCTCCACAACCACACCGTCAGAGCCACCGTCATAATATGCTTTGAGCTCTAACATTTCGGCCTGCAACAAGATTGCCTCCAAAAGTTTGTCAACATTGGTGCCCTTCATTGCTGAAATTGGCACAACCATGACATCTCCACCGAGCTCCTCTGGGACAACTTCATACTGCAAAAGCATGTTCTTTGCCCTTTCAATATTGGCCTCTGGCTTGTCAATTTTGTTTATTGCAATAATTATCGGACAACCCGCGGCTTTTGCGTGATTTATGGCCTCAATCGTTTGTGGCATGATACCATCGTCTGCGGCGATAACAATCACACAAATATCCGTTGCTTGTGCTCCGCGCATCCTCATTTGAGTGAACGCAGCGTGGCCGGGTGTATCCAAAAATGTAATCCATTTGTCGCCAACTTTTGTCCTGTAAGCACCGATATGCTGGGTTATTCCGCCTGCTTCACCGCTTGCCACAGATGCCTTACGAATATAGTCCAAAAGCGTTGTCTTACCGTGGTCAACGTGTCCCATTATTGTCACTATTGGCGCACGAGGACGTAAATCTTTTCTGCCGTTTGCAATGTTCTCCACAAACTCATTTTCAGCATCTGCCTCGGACGACCTGACAATGCTATGTCCGCAGTTGCTTGCTACAAGTTCGGCTGTATCACCGTCAATAACAATCTTGCCGTAGTCAATTCTTCCACCATACTCATCTTGTTCTGCGTACTCCTCCAAGTTCACTCCCTCGTTTTCAATAATCCTTACTAGATCGCGCACCGAGACACTCATCTGATCGGCCAAATTTGCAAGAGAAATTTCATCGTTGTAAATCTCTATTTCGCGTGAAATTGGCAAGTTGACGGCTGGTTTTTTGTCGCCTTTTCCGCTGCGAACTTTTCTCTCATGCTGGAACGAAAATGACGAATTAATTCCTGCTGGCTTGACATTAATCACATTGCCAAGCACGTCATCAATCTCGGTGTCAATATCAATATTTGATGCAACCGAACGCATCATGCTGTGAATGCTGTATTTATCCACGTTTCCGCCAGTATTTGCTGTCTTTTTGTAGACCTGTCGCGTATCATTATTTGGTTTGTTTGCAAGCTTTACTTTAACTTGATTGTTCTTTTTGATAAATGTAAACGGCTTTTTAAATCCTGGTTTATTGCCACCTCCATTACCACCATTGAAGCGATTATCGCCGAATTTTTTATCACCAAACCGCGTGTTAAATCCTCCATCTCTTTGACCCACCTGCTTCTGTTGCGATTGTGTCGCAAATCCGTTGCTGTCCCTAAATCTATCCCTGTCAAACTGTTTGCGCTCTGGTTTGAAATCTTTTTTTTCCTGTGTCGGTTTATTATCTTTTGGAACTAATTTTTCCTCAACTTTATTGGCTGCTGAAAAGTCAAAACTCATCTTGCGGAATTGATCCTTCTGTGGTTGCGCCGCCGGTTTTACTTCTTGTTTTACGAAATTTTCCTCATGTTTTGGCGTTGGCTTGTTGAAATCAAACTGCACTTTTTTGAACTGTGCAACAGGTTGTTGGAATGTCTGCCTTGGCTGAAATTGTGGCTTCGCGCCGCTATCCGAATTCGGTACTTTTATAGATGAAAAGTCTACTTTTTTGGCACCATTCATCATTCCAAAACTAATTTTTATTCTTCCTTTTTCTTTGTTATTACTGTCAGACATCAAGTGTTTATTACAGTGATTTAATTAAATGCAAGGAAAAAATGGTGCCGAAAGTCAGACTCGGACTGACGACCTACTGATTACAAATCAGTTGCTCTACCAACTGAGCTATTTCGGCTTACGCTATCTGCTGCTTTGTAAAATTTAAAATGCAAGGAGATTTTATAATTCACTAAGATTAAAAAATATGTTGCGCCGCCCGAGGCCACGCCCTCGCCGTTTGGCTGCGCCTCGTTCCTCGTCGGCCAAACGTGCTCCGCGCTGCGCAATCAAAACAACACCAACTATTATTTTATTTCGCTTTTGTGTTGATAAACAAAGTTTCTTTCATCAAGTTGCAATATCATTTCATATCCAAGTTCGTCCATAAGTTTGTTGTATTCTGCCTTGTTTCCAACTTTAAATCTTGGATCGCCATTGCCAGTTTCGTCCCAAAGTTCAACCCAAATCAATGGTCTATCCTTTGTCAAAAACTTTTTTGCTACTTTTATAACATCAATTTCAATACCTTCAACATCTATTTTTACAAAGTCAATTTTGTGGTTGAGTTTTACATCATCCAATTTTCTAATCTGGAATTTTCCATTCTTATCTTCTTGTATGCTTGTTGCTCCCATATTATCCAAGTTCATGGAAGATATTGATGCGGTTGTGTTATTTGCACCAAGTCCAAAATGAAATAATGTGGTCTTATTTTGCAAACCGTTCAGTGCAATGTTCTTTTTGAGAATTTCATATGTTTCATCAATTACTTCAAATGCATAGACATGTTTTGCTCTTTTTGGTGATGTTGTCAGCCAATATAACGTGTGATTTCCAATGTTTGCACCAATATCTAAAACTGCGGCATTGTCTGGAATTAACTTATCCATTTGTTTTAAAGAAGGTAATTCAGTAAAGACCTCTTTGTTCTCAACAGCAAATCTTTGATGCATTTCTTGTGGATAATTTGGTACATAAAAAAGTAAATTTCCGTTGCGCACAACGTCATTCTTGATAGACAACTTTGTCCTAATTTGATTGTTTATCTTATAATTTTTTTTCTCTAATTTATAAACTTTATTAATCTTTACAAAACATGCACTGCTAA
>JAFUUN010000029.1 GCA_017477855.1 Rickettsiales bacterium
AAAATACTGGATGTCTACCACAAATTGGCTGATGAAAATCAGGACAGAATTGTAAAAATTGATGGCATGCGTGCATCGGAAGATATTGAAAAACAGATTTTGGAAGTCGTCCAGCAGCGATTATGACAATCTGCTGATTATCTCATTGCGCGCCTTGCCGGTGATTGTGTAGTTCAACCAAACTCTGTTGACTTGCGGCTTTTCTGATTTGCAAATTGCCACTTTGTCTCCGTTGTGGAGAATATAATCAATGCCAACGTGCTGGCCATTGACGACTGCATAATCAAAGTAAATCCCGCTGTCTGTATCAATCGCAAAGGCAAAATCAAGCACAGTTGCGCGGCCGGGGAGCTCCACAACGTAGCCATCGTGCGTAAAAACAATGATGTGATTTTCCGAAATTTCCGTTTTTGCATCGGACAAAACGTTATTCTGGTTGCTCTCTTGGAGGATGTTTAGCACCCTGTTTATCCACGAGGCACGCAAGTATTTTAGTTTGTTGTCAGTAGTTATGCCCTGTTTGTATTTCCAGTGCGAAGCCAGCCCAAACTCGTCCTCGTCATGCATGGCCTTGGTGCGAATTTGAATGTCAACAATTCTGCCGCGCGGCCCCATGATTTTAGTGTGTAGCGAGCTATAACCATTGCTTTTTGGAATGCTAATATAGTCCTTGAACTTCCCAGGAATGGCGTTGTAGTCAGTGTGAATGGCGCCCAGAGCGCGATAGCAATCCTCCTTCGTGTCAACAATCACACGGAAGGCAATGATGTCTGAGACCTCTTCAAAAGCAATGTCGTTTTTGTGCATCTTCCTCCAAACTGAGTAAGGGGTTTTCTCACGGCCAAAAACTTGCGCTTTAATATTGTGTTTTTTCATGCTGTCTTGTAGTTCTTTTATTATATCCTCAATCGCATGTGAACTGTCAAAATCCATTTTTAATTTGCCAATTTTCTGCACTATTTCAGCATATTCATCTGGTTTTAAAATACGAAATGACAAATCTTGTAGCTCATTTTTGATACGTTGCAAACCAATTCTTTCTGCCAGCGGAGCGTAAATTTCCAGCGTTTCGAGCGCGATTATCTTCTGTTTTTCCGGCTTTTGAAATTCTAACGTTCTCATGTTATGCACTCTGTCGCACAGCTTGACAATTAGTACTCTTATATCCTTTGACATGGCTAAAAACAGCTTACGAAAGTTCTCAACCTGACGCGCCTGTTTTTCTTGGAACTGAATTTTCTCAAACTTCGTAACTCCTTCAACAATGTTCCTCACGTCCTTTGAGAAACGCATTTCAATATCTTTGGCGGTGTATTTAGTGTCCTCAACGACATCATGCAACAGTGCGGCGATGACAGAATTTTCGTCAATATTTATCTTTGAAACTTCCAGCGCCACTGAAATCGGGTGCACTGCATATGGCTCACCAGACTTTCTTTTCTGTTCTTTGTGTGCCTCGCAGCAAAAGTCATATGCCTCAGCAATTTTTTTCAATTCAAACCCTGGATTATCCCTCTGAACTTGCTGTAAGAACTCGCTTTTGCCGATCATCTAATAAATAAGATATTGAATGATTTTATTTGCAAGATATTTTATGTTGTCACACAACCCTCATCCCCTCACCACTCTTGACAAATAACTTTTTAAAAACATAATTCTTATGTTTTTTATTTTACTTGTTTTATGAAACTTTTTAATAATATTGTTAACTCTCGCTTTGCGAGAGAGAGAGAGAGAGAGTAGTTTAAGAACTTCATCATCTCTTTTTAAAAAATCTTTTACTTTAATAGAATTATCTATTGTTCTTCTTATTTTATCTTTATTAGTTGGTTCTCTTTTAGTTGGAAGACAGATAGTAGATAGAGCAAAAATTCAAAGAATAATCTTTGAATTTGATTACTATGAGAAAGCATTTCATCAGTTTTATGATACATATAGGGTGGTGCCGGGGAATTTGAGTGAAAAGCTCTGCAACCAATACAAGCACTTCCGTGATTATGGCTACTGCAACACAAGAACTGTAAAAGGCCAAAGCAGCATTGGCGTTATGAAAGGTGATATGTCAACCGTTTCCATTTCAAATGCCATGAACCAAATGCGGTTGGCTGGTTTAATTGAAGACCAAAAAGCTATTGGAAGCATTTATGGTGCCTATGGTTTTTCCGATGATCCAACTTATAAACAGTCAACAAAAGGATTGAAAGAAATAATAATCAGTGGAACAACAAATGGTGGATATAGCGCTGGAAACCACTATTTCCCATTTTCATCTTATGACAAAGCTGTCTATATTCAACCAATGGGCTGGCATATTGACAAGTGGGCAGAGCACGGTGGATACAAGAATTTCAGCGACTATACATTCTGCGGAAGTAATACGATTGTCAATTCTGGCCTACCACACGAATTCCAGAACACGATTTATCTGAACGCATTGAATAACAAAAACACATTGACACTTTTAAGACAGCCAATTTTAAAAGGCAGCACCGCAACAAGCACAGTGAATATGCCAAATCAAGGTGCGTTGAGTGCCAAAATGGCCTCCGAACTTGACGCAAAATTGGATGACGGTAGACCTGGAACCGGGCGCATTCTTGCAATGAAAGCTGGATCAGCGCACGACAAAGGTGTTTCCATGGACACGCATAATGCAGTTTGCTACGACAAGCGCGCAGACGAAGTTGACAAGGCAATTTATCATTCTGGAACAAATTTGAAGTTTGGTTGCAATGTGATGTATGTTTTGGAGGGGTTGAAATAACCTTGCATAATAAAATCTTCTCTCCATAAGTCAGGTATGGGTTATAATAATGCACCGAGCTTTGAGAATTTGGTGGTGTTTGATATTGAGACAATTCCGGACACCGATTTGGCTGGCGAGCTGTGCGATTTGTCGGCCGAACAGGCGGCTGCGATGTCTCTTCCGGAGCTGCGCGAGGCCATGGCGCAATATCACGTTGAAAAGCACAATGGGAATGCATTTTTGCGGCAGCCATTTCACAGAATTGCATGCATAAGTTTTCTTGTCGCTGAAATTACAAACAACTGCGGGCGCGAGCAATATACATTCAAAAAGCTGGAAAGTTATAGTGCGTTCAATGCGACAGAAGAGGAAGTTGTGCGCAAGTTTTGGAAGCTGTTGGAGGCATCAAAACCGCGCATTGTGTCGTTCAATGGGAAGATTTTTGACATCAATGTTTTGAAGTGCAAGGCCTTGCAGTATGGCATTGATTGCAGTTGGTATTTCAATTTTGGCGGAAAGTTTGATAGCTATGAATATCCATATGCCGATGCGCACTTTGACCTGTTAAGGAAGTATGGGGAATACACTCTTCATGAGATGTGCATTGCACTGCATGTTCCTTGCAAGCTTGGTGTGGATGGCTCGCATGTGGCGGAATATTTCGATGATGGTAAGTTCAATGAAATCCGTGAATATTGCGAGACAGACGTTTTAGCAACTTATCTTGTGTATTTGCGCATGGCGTTCGTTCAGGGGTGGATTGACAAAGATGAGTATAATAATTGCATCAAGGCAGTTGAGGGGCACTTGCAAAGCACTAACAAAAAGGGGTTGAAGGAGTTCCTTGACGAGTGGTATAGGTTAAATCCGAAGGGGTTGGGGATGTAATGTTGCGCCGCCCGAGGCCACGCCCTCGCCATTTGGCACCGCTACGCTCCTCCTCGCTGTGCTCGGCGGCCAAATGCGCTCCGCGCCGCGCAACAAAAAAAACTTGTTTGAGACAAATAAGAAATACTTTAATCAACATCACCACATAAAAAACAATTCTTTGCATTGCAAGTGTTTTTGCTTGTGCATGTACAATCATTTTTTTTATGCACTTTGCATTGTCCTTCATATTGAAAATGTTTCATGAATTTTCTACATCTTTCTTTATTAGGAACATTATCATCTAAACTGTGGGCTTCGTTATATTTTAAATTGTCTAAATAACTTCCACCAAGAATTTTTCTTGCATCATTTTCACTTATACAATTTATTTTTCCATCTTTGATATGGACGAATTCTGGTTTATAAAATATTTTATTTATTTTATCTCGGAAAAATTCACTCGTCATTTCCAATTTCTTGTCATATTTACTATTTCGTTTGATAATTATATCACCACAATATCCATTGTTCTTAGCAACATTTGTCAATGTTTCCAATAATTCTTTGTTATTGAAGCATGATATTTCGGAGATATACAATTTATTATATCCAGATTGCATTGCTTTTTCAAATATATCTTTAAAATCTTCTGGTGTTACATTTGAAATATAATATTCATTATCTGGTTCTCTATGCATAGAAAGATCAATATTCAAAACATTAATATCTTTTTTATCTTTTATATTCTGCAACAATTTATCAAAATTATTCTTAGCACTCTCTATAATATATTTCCTATTCTCCTCAGACAACTCCATATGATCAATACCATTTTTTCTAATTTTTGTTCCAACAGTTGCATTTGGTAAATTTTTAGGAAATGGAGGTCGTCCACTGCTATCATCGTTAAGACAATAGCCGGACATACTTTCTGGATGATACCTATTTTTTTCCACATTACACCAAGTGTTTTCACCACTCGTAGGAGCAATATCTATATCAAACTTAACAACATCCTTGTGGTCAATTATCTCCGGATTTATAAAATTATAACCAGATCTATCAAAATTACCTTGCCTAATTAATTCTCCATCTTGACTATATATACCGTTGTCTTTTTTGTAAAAACCACGAGCACCATTCAAATTTGAAATCATTGTATATGCAGGTAAAGCTAGTTTACTAAGCTTACCAAGCATTTTAAATGGATGTGTACCAATATGCCAAGCTTGTCCAAGTGGAGATCTTTTGTTTTTGTTGCTGTTCTCTTTTTTTAAACTCATGTAAATAATCTTAAAACAAAAGTATTTTATCTAATTAAAAAAATAATGCAACAATTTTCTCAAAGTTGACATTTAAAAGACATCAGCAAGAGTAGATATATGAAACATAAGGATACCATCATTGTAATTCCTGCAAGATTTGGCTCAACAAGGTTGCCCGGTAAGGCTCTGGCAGATATTAACGGCAAGCCAATGGTCGTGAGAGTGATGGACATCGCAAAGACCGCTGGTTTGTGTGATAAACGAAGTCGCGAGGGCATGGCCTCGGGCAGCACAACACAAAATTTTAAAATTGTTTTATCTCGGCGCGAGACACTAACGCTCCGCGCCTATCCAACTAATATAAACACATTTACGCAAACCGCAGGTGGTTGAACAGTTGTAGAATTACCATAGATTGGGTTTTCTTTTGAAGCATCAAATCCAAAGTTGTTGACGCTTGTGGAATTTGTTCCGCCAAACGCAGTAGCGCTACTCAAAGAACCAGTTGCGGCTCCAGATGGTTGAGTGTTGCCGTTTCGTCTTATATAAGTTGTCCCCCAACTTGCAGTAATATTAGGCAACCCAGCAGCTAAAGTAGAGTTCAAATTGCCGTTTGCACCCCACATGGTTTTGTCTCTGAAATCAGGCAAATTGAAGGTTGTTTCCCCGTCTCCTTCACCAAATGCTGTGCCAACAAGCGCAAAAAGTTCTGCATATTCTGTCCTGCTAATTTCTCTTCCATTGCAAATAAACCAGTTATCATGATCGGTGGTTTGCGCAGACATTTTATAATCTCCGACCACATTTGAAGATGCGCTTACTATTGTCCCGCCACCACCAGAAGGAATGTTTGCAATTAATGTATTTACCTCCGTTTTACTGTATGTCTCCGTTTTATTATAATAATTACTTAAATCCGGTGGCTGAATATTTGCAATATCCCCCTCAATGTCATCAATTATTTCATCAACTTCGCTTTTATTGTAGACATCGGCCTTTGTATAGTAATTACTCAAATCAACATTGGGTGAACCGCTATTTCCCGTAGGAATATTAGCAATCATTGTATCCACTTCGCTTTTTGTGTATGTCTCGCTTTTAGAATATACATTCAAGTTGCTCCTTGCTGTGGCTTTGTTAGATAGGTCATTAAGGTTGCTGGCTTTTTGCATGTAGCCACTCAAATCAATACTTTCACCTGAACCACCTGAAATAACTTGGCTTGCGGTGCCAGTGCTGAATTCTTGCCATGTCGTACCATCAAAATAGTAGAACTTCCCCTCATCCTGTAAATATGCAATTTTGCCAGTCGTTGGTTGATAAAACTGCCATCCTAAATTGTTATCATACCAAACAATTTGTCCTTCTTTACCACTCAAAAGTTCATCTTCATTTTCATCTATAAGATATAATTTTCCTGTTTCTGCATCCTCATGGTCGTCTATTTTGGACGTCACAGACAGAGTTTCAAGCTTATCAATTTTGTCAAAATTTCCATTTATTTGCTCTTCAAACGAGCCATTTTGGTAGATATAATCAAAGTTCATTGCCATAAATTTTGTAGCAGTTTTTACACTTTTTTTCTGAGCGGAAGTAAAAAACTTGACAATTATTTTTTAGAGAATTTCAGGGTTGTGATTTTTATTTATGGTGAAAAAAGCTTTGAAAAAAATATTGGATCCAAAAAACAGCAATGTAAAAAACGTTTTGGTTGTTGTTTTAATTTCAGCCATTGTTTCCGTTGTTGTTAACAAAATAACAATTGCATCAAACATGAAAAATGCTATTGAAAAAGATGTTGATATCATAATTAAACCTCTTGAAAAGGGTATGAAGGAAAAACAGGAAAAAGCACAGAGGGAGGCGCAAGAGATAGCTACAAAAAAAGCTCCTGAAATAGCTAAAAAGATGTCTGAAAAAGAAGGCAACCCTGTCCTTGGAAATAAGAACGGTTCAAAAGTCGTTGTTGAGTTCTTTGACTACGCTTGCGGACACTGCAAAAGAGAGGCCATGGAGCTGGAAAAATTGATAAAAGAAGACAGCAACATTAAAGTTGTCTTGGCTGACTTGCCAATCTTGTCGCAGCAATCTTTAACAGCAGCTCAGGTTGGTGTCTACATCTACAAAGTTAACCCAAAGAAATTTGCTGAATACTATATCGCAGTTGCAAAGAGAAATGTTGACCCAGCTTCATTGAAGTCAATCGTCAAATCCTTAGGCTTTGGTGAAGACATTTTGAAAAAAGCAGAAGAGGATAAAGATGTTCGTAGTGTAATTGAAGGCAACTATGAAGCAGCCAAGGAACTTAACATCCAAGGCACACCAGCATTGTTGGTTGGTAACAAATTTGTCGGAGGAATGATATCTGGTAATGATATTAAAGCAATGCTTAACAGATAATTCTGTGAGTAAAAGAGATATCAGAACAAACACTAAACACGTTGCCGTTGGTGACGTGTTTTTTTGTTGTTTAAAAGCCGAACAGTTTTTGACAGCCGATGTTCTTGACAAGGCGTCAGAAGTGTATGTTGAGAGCGGTTTTTTTGATAGGAATAAACATTTCACCGACTACAAAAACAAGGTGATTGAAACTGCAAATTTCAACAAAAATTTGCTGGCTGAACTCAAAAAGACATATCAAATTCCGTCAACAATCATGGCAATCACTGGAACAAAAGGTAAAACTTCAACAAGCTGGTTTGTCATGCAAATACTTGGACGTTGTGGTATAAAATGTGGATATGTTGGCACGGTCGGAGCATACATTTTTGATGGAAAAAGCTACCAGAAACTCAACACAGAGGACACGCTCACGACCCCAGCGATTGATGATTTATATCGTTTTTTTGATGCAATGGTGCAACAAAACGTGCAACATGTCATCTTTGAAGCGTCCAGTCACGCGCTGGAACAGGACAGGTTTGGTGACTTGCACATCAAAATAGGTGGCTTTACAAATCTCAGCCAAGACCATCTGGACTACCACAAAACCATGGAGAACTATTTTAACGCCAAGACGTTGCTATTCAAACAGCATCAGGCCGCTGGTGATGTGGCAATTTTGAATACTGACGATGCCAATTTTGACAAGCTAAAATCAATTTGCGAAGATAAAAAAATATCAACATTTGAGGTTGGCAGTATGGGCAATGATATAAAAATACTCTCAACAAGCCAGCACATTAACGGTCAAGACGTAGAATTGGATGTCAACGGTGCCAAGTTTGCATTTCGGACGGATATTCTCGGGAGCTTTCAGGTGCAGAATTTGGCTATGGCTATAGCCTTTGCAATCGGCTGTGAAGTGCCTGCGAGTAAAGTTTTGTCTGTTATGTCAGCTGTACAAGCTCCGCTTGGGCGCATGCAAAGAGTTGCTAATGAACACATTTTTGTTGACTACGCACACAGTCCGAAGTCGCTGGAAGAAAGCTTAAAGCTGCTAAAAATGCTGTATGAAAAGATTGTTGTTGTGTTTGGTTGTGGCGGAAATCGCGATAAACAAAAACGACCACTGATGTTTGAGGTAGCGAATTTACTTTCCGATTATGTAGTTGTCACGAGCGATAATCCGCGATTTGAGGTACCGGCGGAGATAATTGCCGATATTACGTGTTTTTATTTTGATAAGGAAAATCCGTTGCGGAATGATCGGTTTGTTTTAGATGAAATGGCAAAATTGCATAGCAGATATACTAAAACAGCCGGAAAAGTGATTGTGATTGAAGACAGAAGAGATGCCATTAGATTTGCTGTGAATGAATATTACAACATGAAAAATAATACAAAAATTGGTTTGCTGATTGCTGGTAAAGGACATGAGGACTACCAGATTTTTGGCGACAAAAAACATCATTTTGATGATGTTGAGGAAGTTGAAAATGCGTTAAAATAATTGGAAGTTAACAGCCATGAGCCTTACTATCACGGTTGTTAGTTTGTTAAATGGTTTTAGCAATATACCAAACATTCTCCTACACTTGACATTTACATTAAATATCTTCCCTCTCAAATAATGAGAACCATAACAATCCGAGAGGCCATTTGCGAGGCCATGAGTGAGGAAATGCGGAAGGATGAGAATATCTTTTTGCTTGGAGAGGAAGTGGCACAATATAACGGGGCATATAAGTGCTCGCAAGGCATGTGGAAAGAATTCGGCGACAAGCGTGTGATTGATACTCCAATTACGGAGCTTGGATTTGCTGGTTTGGCCATTGGTGCAAGCTATAAGGGGCTTCGTCCAATTGTTGAGTTTATGACGTTCAACTTCGCCATGCAGGCAATAGATCACATCATTAACTCTGCTGCAAAGGGGCGCTATATGTCTGGCGGTAAAATTGGCTGTCCTGTTGTATTCCGTGGCGCAAATGGCATATCCAGAGCGGTTGCGGCCCAGCACTCACAGTCATTTGCTCCTTGGTACGCTAATGTTCCGGGGCTTTTGGTGGTTGCACCATATACAGCGCAGGATTTTAAAGGTCTACTGAAATCATCAATTATCAATGACAATCCAGTGGTGTTCTTGGAGAATGAGCTTCTCTACGGTGAAAAAATGGAAATTGACGATGATGCCGAGGAATATATTGAAATTGGCAAGGCGCGCAAAGTCCAAGATGGTGATGACATTACTATAATATCATATTCCTACTCCATGAAGGCCACCACGGAGGCAGTCAAACAGCTGGAAGAGCAGGGGGTTAGTGTTGACTTTATTGACCTACGAACACTTCGTCCATTGGATACTGACATGATTTTTGAGAGCGTCCAGAAAACAGGAAGAGTTCTAATTGTTGAGGACTGCTGGAAATTTTCAGGTATCGCAAGTGAAATTATAGCAGAAGTTAACGAGCATTGTTTTGATTATCTTGACTGTGAACCTCGCCGTGTTTCGCTTGTTGACGTGCCACTTCCTTATTCCCCGGCGCTTGAAAAGGCATCTCTTGTCAAGGTAGAGGACATTGTCCAGAACGCTTTGGAAATGTGCAACAAATAATGCTTGCATCTATGAAGAAAATTGATAAACTGCATTCGTATAGTTCGCAGAACAATATGAATGATACAAGTTATTTTTTGCAGGTTGGAATAGTTATTTTCTTTGTTTTGTTGCTGTTGTTGAATTTCGGTAATTTCTTCTTTTTCAAAAACGCAACGAGGGAATTGCGCATGGCGATTGTCCGTGTTGATAAGGAAATAGTGGAAGAAAACCGCAGATTATCAGTTGTGCAGGCAGATTTCAGTAAGCGCTATAACGTTCAAAACCTTCAAGAAATGGCAAAAGATAGATTAAACTTGCAGTTCTCAAATGTCAGTCAGGTGAAGGACATGCATGAGGTGTTAGGGAGATAATTGTTAAATTTTAAATGTTGGTTGCGCGGCGCGGAGCGCGTTTGGCCGCCGAGGAACGAGGCGCAGCCAAACGGCGAGGGCGTGGCCTCGGGCAGCGCAACAGATAAATTGATACTTGACATTAATATGTTTGAATAAACCGTAATTTTGATGGTTGCAGAAGTCAAAATGCCGGCGCTTTCACCTACTATGGAAGAGGGCAAAATAGTGTCTTGGAACAAGAAAGAAGGCGACAAAATTGATGTAGGAGATGTTCTGTTAGAGGTTGAGACTGACAAAGCTGTAATGGAGGTTGAGGCTCAAAACAAAGGGGTTCTTGGGAAGATTTTGGTTGCAACTGACAATGTAGTTGCAGTCAACAAAACCATCGCGTTGATATTGGAAAAAGGTGAAACAGCTGATGCAATAAAGGACTATAAGATTACGGATGATGTACCTAAAACAGAGGTAAAACCAGAACAAAAGGAAGAAAAAGTTGAAGAAAAAAAAGTTGAAATCAAGGAAGAGAGCAGGGCATCTGTGACAACAAGTAGTACACGTATTTTTGCAAGTCCATTGGCAAAAAAAATGGCAACGATGAATAATATAAATATTGCTTCGATTGGTGCGGGCAGTGGTCCTAATGGCAGAATTATCAAGGCAGACGTTGAGCGGTTTTTAGCAACTCCGCGCGCAGGTGGAGTGTTTAGAAATCCAGTTGAATTCACCGAAATTGCGCCAACGGGCATGCGCTCAACCATTGCAAAGCGGCTCACACAAAGCAAGCAGGATATTCCTCATTGGTATTTGAAAATCACGGCCAACATGACCAATTTCGTGGCTTTCCGCACGGAGCTTAACAAAATGGCAAAGCTTGTTGATGGTAAGCCGGAGTATAAAATTTCAGCAAATGACATAATTGTTTTTGCTCTCGCGAAGGCCTTGAAGCGTAATCCAAGTATCAATACAAGCTGGATTGACGGCAAAATTAGACAATACAATAATGTTGATGTGTCGGTTGCGGTCAGTATTGATGGAGGATTGATTACACCAATCGTCAAAAATGCAGATCAAAAAGGGCTATTGGAAATCTCCAAGGAAATCAAGCAGTTGGCCGCCAGAGCAAAGGATGGTAAATTAACACCTGATGAGTACACAGGTGGGTCAATTTCGGTATCAAATCTTGGCATGTTCGGCGTGAGTGAGTTCCAGTCAATTATAAATCCTCCACAAAGCTGTATTGCTGCTGTTGGAGCCATTGAAGATAGGGTCATTGGAGTCAACGGAAAGGCCAAGGTTTGTTCAGTTTGCAATATCACTTTCTCGGCAGATCATCGCGTCATTGACGGAAGTGTACTGGCGCCGTTTGCGAGTGATGTCAAAAAATTCCTTGAAAATCCAGCGTTGATGTTTGTTTGCGTTGCTTGATCATGAAAAATCAAAATTAATATAATCTTGCTTTTAATTTTCTCATGATCATCAATTAAATCATGACAACCTCTTCTCTATCTCTCTCTCTCTCTCTATGATAAGATTGCTTTTTATAAGAAAGAAATAGAAAACATAGCAGATACAAGTTTTAATAAACAACAAAAGAAGTTATGTTTAGATATTCTTGATAAAGCAACAGAAGAAAACATTGACAAGATTTATCAATTTATAACACAAAGGGTTAAAACCGGTTTTGTTTTTGACTTGGCACCAGAAGTTCAAAATGATTGTATTGCATTGATTGAAAAGGACAACAAACTTTCATTTGAAAGCAATGCACTTGGAGAAAAACTAACACATAAATTGATAATTGGAGAAAACTACGATGCACTAAAAAACTTGCTTGCGGTATATGAAAACAAGATTGATTTTATTTACATTGATCCACCTTATAATACAGAAAGCACAAGGACGGACGGCAATTCTTTAACGGACATTGAAGGACAAAACACAGGCAAGTTTATTTACAGAGACAAGTATTCAAGAACAGGTTGGTTAAATATGATGAACGAACGACTTCAACTTGCAAGAAAACTTTTGAGCGACAAAGGAGTTATCTTTATATCCATTGATGATAACGAACAAGCATATCTAAAAGTGTTGTGTGATGATGTGTTTGGTGAGGAGAATTTTGTAAAAGAACTTGTATGGGAGAGTGGGAAACCATTTGGATATAAAGCAACGACACATACTTGGCCACGATGCCACGAATACATTTTACATTATGCTAAAAATATAAATAAAATGATATACAATCCAACTTATACTCTTGAAACATCAAGTAGTGGAAAACAAATTTTGACAAGCAGTATTATAAAAGCAAAAGAAAATGGCATTTATTCTATGGATTGGATACAAGGAGCAAAAGAAAGTGTTGGATTTGGTAGCGGACAAAAACCAGTTAATTTGATTAAAAAATTATT
>JAFUUN010000030.1 GCA_017477855.1 Rickettsiales bacterium
CTGCATTTTCCAAGCTATCAGATCCATGAATAGAGTTTTCCCCGACACTCAATGCATATTTTGCGCGGATTGTGTTTGGCTCTGCTTTTTTAGGGTCTGTCGCACCCATAATTTTTCTGTAATCCTCAACAGCGTTTTCCTTCTCCAAAACCTGTACCACAACTGGACCTGATGACATGTAGCTTGTCAACTCATCGTAAAATGGCCTGTCTTTGTGGACGATGTAAAAGCCCTGTGCCTTCTCTTTTGACATGTGTATCATCTTTTGTGCGATAATCACAAACCCCGCCTCTTCAAGCATTGAGTTGATTTTTCCAGTCAAATTGCGTCTTACTGCATCTGGTTTTAAAATTGAGAATGTTCTTTCTTTCATACTATCGACAGTCTGCATGTGTTTATAATTTGCAAGTAGTTTTTTGAAATATTGTTGCGCAGCGCGGAGCGCGTTTGTGCGAGGAGCAACGCGAGGAGCGAAATACAAACCGCGAGGGCGTGGCCTCGGGCAGCGCAACACTGGTTTTCTTTTTTTAATTCAACACAATTTGATTATTATTCGTTTTTAAGTATAATCGCAGCCGATATATGTCGGTTGTTAACAAGGAAATACATACTGGTGCGCCACAATATGGACTGAATAATAGTGGTCCACGCATTGAAGGTGTAGGTTCTGATGTATCAACGACACAAAACAAAATTGCGGTGGAGAATTATACAAATATACAACAGTCTAAAAACTCAAATGCAAAAATTGGATTAGAAGAGCAAAAAAAACGCGTTGGAAAGGTTAATACCGAGTTATTACTGACATATAGAAATGAAGATTTGATCGCTCTTGTCGGAGAAAAGACATACCTTGAAAAATATCAAGATACAATAGAGGAATGGTATAATAAATTTCACAAAGATGATAAAAAAAGCGAGAATTTTTTCACCGATGAAGGCAACAGCTGGTTGGAACGTGTTGAAGAAATGCTGGAAAACAAGACAAAAAGCAAGGACCAGTCGGTATTCATATCTAAAAAAGAGAAGCACGAAGAAGGCAAGGTTGTTGATAACACGGATGAAATTTTGGATAACGCAGTTGATGAGGTGCAAAAACGTATTGAAGCAATGTTGGACTGTGGAATGTTTATTGATGAAAACTCCATTCAGGTTATACTTGGTAGTGTATTTAATGATAAACTGAAAGCAAAGTTGGCGAATGTAACATTGCAGAGGGTGTTCCAGAAATTAAACGTTCAGAACTTAGTGCAACTGAATGAAAACAGCAAATTCACATCATTAATGAAAGACCAATTCAATAAGGCGATGCAGAAAATGTTCTTTGGTCAACAAACAAGTAAAGCACTAACAATGGACAGTATCATGAAGATAATTGAAAAGGCCATTGCTGGGTCACTTGATCAGTCACCAGAAGGCAAAATGAAAATTATTTACGAAACATGCAAATTTTACAATGTTCGTGATAGTGTGATGTATGACATTGCTGAAAAAGTATTTAGTAAAAATCCAATTATCAAAAAAGAAATGATGTTGAAATTTAAAGAGTTTGTTGAGAATATGAGAAGCCCATCGTTGAATAAGCTAATGAATAAGGGGCTGGCCAGTAAATTGCTTGGTCAAGAAGAAAATAGAAGACAGAAAAGTGTTAAAAATTTTACAGAACTTGTCGCCAACCTTGATAAAGTTAATGCCAGGTCGGCATCAGTTATGTCGTTACCACCACGACCAAATTAATAACAATTCACATCACCTTCAACATATTTTCCACACCATAAATAGCAATAAAACTACCCATGCGCGGGCCCGTTTCTGTGCCTAAAATCGCCTGATATAAACACTTGAACCAATCCTTCAATTCAATCCCTTTTTCTTTAAGTTCATTTCCTAAATTATAAACCAGTTGCTGCAACTCCTCCTCTGTGTGATATTTTCCGCTTTCAAGCTCCTGTTTTAGCTTGTTGTATGCCTCCAAGAAATCACCTTCTGGCTTGATGTATTTCTTATTTGGCTTGACAAAGTCATTGTAATAATTTATTGCACCTCCGACAAGTCCGCGTAAATACTCATCATTTCTGTCAAGTTTACTATCATATTTTGCAAGATAATTCAACAAAATATCCTCATTTTCAGGGTTGCAAACGCTCGCCAAGTTCAACATCATTGAGTAGGATACTTTGCATGGTTTAATGCCTGACAAATCGCCGTAATGTATGAAAAATACTGGGTTCTCCGACTGTTGCTCTTCGCTCTGCGTTTGATATTTCAACAGCCAAGTCATGTATTCATCCACTGCTTTTGGAATGACATCAAAATACAGGCGCTTTGCTGTTTTTGGTTTGTTATACATAAACAGCGCCAAGCTCTCTTTGTTAGCGTATTTCAGCCACTCGTCAACCGATATTCCATTGCCCTTTGACTTTGAGATTTTCTGGCCTTTGTCATCAAGAAAGAGCTCATAAAAGAAGTTCACAGGTGGCTCCTTGCCGAGTGCCTTGCAGATTGAGCGATACACCGGCTCGTTTGGATAGTGGTCCTTGCCGTAAATCTCGTAGTCAACGCCCAGCGAGGCCCAGCGACCACCGAAGTCGCACTTCCATTGCAGTTTGCACCCGCCGTTGAGGTAGCTACTTTCTTTTTCTTTTCCGTCCGTGCCAATGTATTTCACCGTATCATTTTCTGGATTGACGCTGATAACTCCGCTGGCGATGACCTTGCCGGTTTCTGGTTCAATCGGCATGAATGGGCTGTAATTTGAGGCGCGCTCCTCGCCCAAAGTTGGAAGCATTATGTCCATTAAGTCCTGATAATGCACGGCGCAGTTGTGGAGCATTTCATTGTGCTTGCCACTTTTGTAGCACTCTGTCGCGCTGACGAACGTGTAGTCCTTGCCTTCCACAAAGCCGAAGCCCTCCAAGAACGACAACAACTTATTATTATTGTGCCAGCCGTAGCTTTTGTCCGTGCCAAATGGATCAGGGATGGATGTCAATGGCATGCCTAAATTTGCGCGCAACATGTCTTGGTTTGGCACATTTTCAGGCACCTTGCGGAGCGCATCTAAGTCATCACTAACACAAAACATTTTTGTAGGAATATCTGGGTACATCTTTTCAAACGCAAACTTCACAAAGCTTGTCCGCACGACTTCACCAAATGTCCCGATGTGAGGCAGTCCCGATGGGCCATATCCTGTTTCAAACAAAACATAACCTTTTTCCGGTGTCTTCCCACCAATTTTTTCGTATATCTTCCTCGCTTCTTCAAATGGCCAAGTTTTGTTGGTTTCAAACATAAAATTACAAATGATGTGAGAAGTGTGAAAAATAAAATGCAATGTATTTATAATTGTTGTTGCGCGGCGCGGAGCGAGTTTGTGCGACAAACGAAGTGAGGAGCAAAATACAAACCGCGAGGGCGTGGCCTCGGGCAGCGCAACATAAAGAAATAGCTTGTTTCGACAAAGTGAGCTAAACCAACTTCTTTATATTTTCTTCATCACTGCCTTGCAACAGCTTGATAACTGGTATCTCTATTGTTGTGTAGCATCCTGCCAGCATTTTTGTTGTAGCTCTTGCATATGCAACCATAATTTGAGATGTTAATGCGGGATTATTTATTTTCATGTTGAACTCCATCAACTGATTATGTGTTTTCCCGCTAACGCCCTTTCTTGTCAAATGCACGCCATGTCCGTAATCTAAAACGTCCTTGACATTGTCAACTTTGACAAAAATCGTCTCATCGTGCGCAAAATAATCATCCGCTTTGATTTCTTTACACGCCAAGTCAAAGTCAGCACCTTTTTTCATTTGTAAATATATAATTCTTCTGTGGATACCGTCTCCAAGTGGCATAGTCATTGATAAAGCGTCCTCTACACCTGTTTTTGATTTTGCAACAACGGAATGTCCCATGCTCATCCCAGGACCAAAATTTGTGTAAGTTATACCCTTTGGAACTATTGCCTGCATAAGCGCCCGCACAACACTATCACTACCTGGATCCCAGCCAGCAGATATAACGGACACCGCATTGTTTTCTTTTGCTATTTTGTCCAGAGAGGTTTTCAATTCAAAAATGTTTGCGTGAATGTCAAAACTGTCAACCGTGTTTATACCTTTTTTCAATAATTTGATTGCATTTTCTTCAACTTTCCGTGTGGCAGTAGCTAAAATGGCCACGTCAACATTGCCAAGTTTGTCAACATCATCTACAATATTTATATTTGAAAACTCAACAGGTTTATTCTCAGAAAGATGCTTACTTACTATTCCAACCAACTCCATATCAGAAGCTTCTTGGATGGCATCTAATGCATACTTTCCAACGTTCCCAAAGCCAATAATTGCTACTTTTATCATAAGTAAATTGCCTGTTTTTGTTTTATCATAAATGTCAAGATTTCTGTTGCGCTGCCCGAGGCCACGCACTCGCGGTTTGGCTGCGCCTCGCTCCGCGCTGCAAAATTAATTTCTCAAATAAACTACCTCTTGCATTTTACAAAAACAATCTATAAGCAAATC
>JAFUUN010000031.1 GCA_017477855.1 Rickettsiales bacterium
CCCGCTCGGAGTAAAAACTCGCTCCGCCCAGCGCAACATAATGTATTTTTTTCAACTTGACTATTATAACTTATCAATGATATTCTTTTGTTATTCAATGCCTTTAACAAAAAGAAAGATACATTACTACCGCAATCGTAATTTCTTACCAGTTGGATACAAAACAAGCTTATCAAGAGGTGTAAAAAAGTTATCTGTTAGCAGGTTTTTGTGGGCAATGATAAAGGACGTAAAATGGAGAATGTTTGCGGTGTTGGTTGCATATTCAATCAGCACCACGATTGACTGGACGCTTGGACCAATATTTGCCAAAAGCTATACATCAATATTGTCAAACTATACTGGTGCTCGTGCTGACATCATGGATGCGGTTTGGTTACCAATTACATTATATCTTGGTTTTTGGATAGGCACAGATTTATTGCATCGAATAGCTGGCTGGTTTTATGCACGAAACGTTATTCCTGCATTTTGTGGAAGAGTAATTACATCTTCGTTCAATAGAATTATCAGCAATTCATACGAATTTCTATCACACTCATCCACAGGAGAACAAGTAAATATCATTCAACAGCTGCTATTCAGCACCGAATGCATGGTAAAAAACTTGGCACAACGCATCATTCCAATAGCAGTTGCGTGCTGTTTTTTGTTGTCATCATTCCTCTTTATCCACTGGCAATTCTTCCTAATTATCATGCTCTACATGGTCGGTTCGATGGTTATTTTCTTTGCTTCGTATAACAAAACCATGAAGTTGCAAGGCAAAATGATGTCTACTTTTTCATATCTTATTGGTAATATAACGGATATATTGATGAACGTTTCAAGTGTTTTGATGTTCTCACGCAGAAATTATGAAATGGAAAGAATGAAGAGGATACAAAACTACAACTTAAAGCGCCGTTCATCCGCATTGACATACGCAGAACTCATCAAAACACTGAATGTCATCTATTGCTTTGTGACATGCGGATTAATATATATCTTGATGCTTTTCAGTATGTATAAGAACGGGATAATTGAGCTATCTGACATTGTATACTGCATTTCCGCAATGGGTGCAAGCTGTGGGTTAATCATGCAGTTGCAGTCAGAAATTGCTGATTTCATTGGTGATGTTGGCCGCGCAAGAAAGAATTTAGCAATGCTGACACAAGGAACAATTGCTGATAATATTATCTCCGGTGGAAGTGAATTACAGACCGAAAACGACAAAATTGGCATAAAAATTGAGGACCTGTCGTTTCAATATACTCGCGATTGTCCTCTGTTTGACAAACTAAACTTGGAAATCAAGCCGGGAGAAAAGCTTGGACTGGCTGGCCGTTCTGGCTCTGGAAAAACGAGTTTGATAAACCTGCTGTTGCGTAATTTGTCGCCGAACAGTGGCAGTATCACGATTGCAGGCCAGAATATAGAGCACCTGTCCGATGAAAGCTTGAAGCAATGCATCTCAATAGTTTCGCAGGACACCACGCTGTTTAACCGCTCCGTCATTGAAAATATTCGTTATTCCAAACCTGATGCCACGATGGATGAGATAATTGAAGCCAGTAAAAAAGCTAACGCGCATGATTTCATAACCGAGTTAGAGAACGGATATTACACAAAGGTTGGCGAGCGCGGAGGTTTGTTGAGTGGCGGTCAGCGCCAGCGCATCCTTATTGCAAGAGCCATTTTGAAGAACTCGCCAATATTAATATTGGACGAGGCTACTTCTGCACTGGATGCGGAGAATGAGAAAATCATTAATGACAGTTTGGAAAACCTGATGGAAGGCAAGACTGTGATTGCAATTGCGCACAAACTCAACACGTTGCGCCAGATGAATAGAATTATCGTGCTGAAAAACGGTAAAATTGTGGAGAGTGGCAAACACGATGAACTGCTTGAAAAGGGCGGTGTCTACAAAACACTGTGGCAAATTCAAACCGAAGGCATGATTGTTGAGTGATATGGAGGACACAATCTTCGCGCCAATTTGTCCGCTCGGAGGCAGCGTTGTTGCGATAAGATTTTCTGGTAAGAACGCGTTTGATATTCTTAACTTGTTTGGTGTAAAATACCGCACAGAGGGCATAAACAGAGAGCTCGTGGCCGCAAAATTGACATACAAAAATGAGGTTACAGACGAAGCGGTTGTAAAAATTTTTCATGAGCCAAATAGTTTTACTGGTGAAAATGTGGTTGAGTTTGACCTCCACGCAAGTAGGTTGATACTTGACAAAGTGCTGAAAATAGCTGCCGAACTGCCAAATTTTAGGTTTGCAAAAAATGGCGAGTTTTCGCGGCGAGCGTTCTTGCATGGCAAGATGGATATTCTGAAAAGCGAGGGCATAAACGCGATTATCCGCGCAGAGACAAAACAGCAGCAACAGCTTGCAAATGCACTATTTTCGGGAAAGTTGAGCGAGGAATACGCCAAAATCCGCGAGCGGCTCATTCACGCGCAGGCGCTTGTGGAGACAAACATTGACTTTTCCGAGGAGGAGGTTCCGCAGAACGTAATTGATGATGTTGCGCGCATGGCCGAGGAATTGAAGGCAAAGATAACCGCTTGTTTAGCTGACAGAACCGCCATTGACAAAATCAATAACGGCGTGAAAGTGGCGATAATCGGCGCACCAAATGTTGGCAAGTCATCGCTGATTAACTGGCTTGCGAGGCGTGAAATAGCCATTGTCTCACCAATTGCTGGCACGACCAGAGATGTGCTGTCGGTTGATGTGGACGTGGAGGGCTACAAAGTGAGTTTTTTTGATACAGCAGGCATGCGCGAGACCAACGATTTAGTGGAACAAGAGGGCGTTAGACGAGCTAAAAACATTGCCGAGTGCGCGGACTTGCAGATTGTTATTTTTGATGCAGAAAATTTCCAACAGGCAGAGTTTGAGACACTAAAAAGGCAGTATCCAGCGGCGCTGTTTGTGTTGAATAAGATTGATTTGCGAAGACAAAAAAGTACAGCTTTTGATGTCAATGTTTCTATTTTGAAGGAGGAAAATTTGGATATTTTGATGTTAAAAATCAAGGAGCGAGTGCTGAAAAAAGTTGACCTCACGCACGCACCGATGCTTACAAATGAGCGGCATGAGGCGCTGTTGCGTCAGTGTTTGCAGGCGTTGCAGCGGATTGACTTTGCGGCGCTGCCGATAGAGCTCATCAGCGAGGAGCTGCGTGCGGCCACCGATGCGGTCGGGCAGATTACGGGGCAGGTCTATACGGATGACATTTTGGATAACATTTTTAGTAAATTTTGCATTGGAAAATGAGTGAGATTTTGCTGGCCGATGGCACACTTTTTGACAAGTTGGAGGCGCATAAACAGGGGCTTCAACACTATGCTTTTTCTGTGTTTTTGTTTGCAAAGGACAACTTACTTTTGCAAAAAAGGAGTATAAAGAAATACCACTCGGGCGGCCTCTGGACGAACACGTGTTGTAGTCATTTTTGTGGCTTTGATGATCTAAATAACAAGGAGAAAACCGCTGCGCGGCGGCTCTACGAGGAGCTTGGCGTGAACTACAAGCGCGATTTGCACTTGGTTGATGTTTGCGAATATCAAGCAGATGTTGGCAATGGACTAACCGAAAACGAGATTGACTACATTTTTGTTGGCAAAATCGCTGTGGATATTGACATCAAACCGAACCCAGAGGAGGTTGAGAGTGTCATTTTTGAGGACTTCCGCGCGCTTATAGAAAACGTGAAAAAGTCGCCACAAATATACACAAAATGGTTGCAGATTATCCTTGCAAATAGCGAGTTCATCCAGAAAATAGATGACAAACTTAAAACTATTTCTTGACCGTTTTCAAGTATTCCTTGTATTCGTTCATATCCCACTTTTTGCGCGCGACACCCTCTTGCATAGCAGCCTCAACAATCGCAGGACAGACAAAATGCATGTTGCGCTCATCAAATGGCACAGGTAAGATATACTCACGACCAAACTCAAATGTGGTGGTGCTGTATGTCTCCCTGATTTTCTGTGAAACATTGCCGTCTTTGACAATGCTTGCGAGCGCTTTTACGGCAGCAATCAGCATATTATCTGTGATTTTTGAAGCTCTGCAATCAAGCGCGGCACGGAACAAATATGGGAAACACAACACATTGTTGACTTGATTTGGATAGTCGCTGCGCCCTGTACCAATGATGACGTCCTCGCGCGCGGCCTTGGCATCCTCTGGCGTGATTTCTGGGTTTGGATTGGCCATTGCGAAAATGATTGGATTTGCGGCCATTGTTTGCACCATTTCCTTTGACAAAACGTTCGCGGTTGACATCCCCAAGAAGATGTCGGCGCCGTTCACGGCCTCTGCCAAAGTGCGCGCGCTCGTGTCGTTTGCAAATTCCTCCTTATATTTATTCATGCGCTCTGTGCGGCCTTTGTAGATAACACCTTTTGTGTCGCAGATTGTGATTTGCTCCTTCTTGACACCGAACAGCAACAACATTTTAGCACATGCCAAAGCCGCCGCGCCCGCGCCATTTATGACAATTTTAACGTTTTTATCATCAAGTTTTTTGCCAGCAATCTCGCACGCGTTCAGCAACCCAGCGGTCATGACAACGGCTGTGCCATGCTGGTCATCGTGAAAAACTGGAATATCAAGCAAATCCTGCAATTTTTTCTCAATTTCAAAGCATTCTGGTGCTTTGATATCCTCTAAATTGATACCCCCCCATGTTCTTCCGATGTTTTTTACCACGGTCACAAACTCGTCAACATCCTTGGTTTCAACCTCAACATCAATTCCATCAACACCTGAAAATGCCTTCATAAGGGCAGCCTTGCCTTCCATTACTGGCTTTCCTGCCATCGCACCAATGTCTCCAAGCCCTAAAACAGCTGTTCCGTTTGAAATGATTGCCACCGTGTTAGCTTTTGAAGTGTATTCATAGGCCAAAAAGTTGTCCTGCTGTATCTCCAAACATGGATACGCGACACCAGGGGAATACGCAGTTGACAAGTCGTGAGCGTTCTGAATTGACTTTGTCAGTGCAATCTCAATCTTTCCATGCTTGCCTTGTGAGTGAAACTGTAAAACCTCCTCCTTTGAAACTTTTGC
>JAFUUN010000032.1 GCA_017477855.1 Rickettsiales bacterium
AAACCGCGAGGGGGTGGCCTCGGGCCGCGCGACAGGGAAGATGAGTTTTATGGAGATGGTGTTATGAAAAATTTTATAGATATTAAAGACATTTCAGCCGATGATTTGAATAAAATTCTTGATTTGGCACTCAAAATAAAAGCAAAGCCAGAGGACTACTACTCTGTATTAGCACACAAGACAATGATTTTATTGTTGGAGAAAAACTCCACAAGAACAAGAGTATCATTTGAGCTTGGGATGAAAGAATTGGGCGGGCATTGTTGCGTGTTGAACTCATCAAATACCCAACTTTCAAGAGGCGAAAGCATTGAGGATACTGCAAAAGTTTTCAATGAAATGGCTGACTGTGTAGTCATTAGGACATTCGGACACGACAGGTTGTTAAAAGTAACTGAATGTTTTGATGGATGTGTTATAAACGCACTTACAGACAGGTCACATCCATGTCAAATAATGACTGACATCATGACATTTATGGAAGTCAAAAAGGAAAGTATTACAGGAAAAAAAGTTGCGTGGTTTGGTGATATAAATAATATGCTTATTTCTTGGTTGGAAGCAAGTGAAAAACTTGGTTTTGAAATAAATATCTGTTGTCCAGAATGTTTGTTTGAAAAACTTGCAAAACTTACAACCGCAGAGCAACGACAATGTAAATACAAACTTTTCACCAATAAAATAGAGGCCGCGCAAGGATGCGACATCATCACCACAGACACATGGGTATCAATGGGCGAGGATAAAAGCAAAGCGCAAATGTTCTTGGACGGCGACTTTATGGTTGATGAAAAGGTTATGCAGAATGCAAACGAGGGCGCTATTTTCCTGCACTGTTTGCCTGCATATAGAGGTTATGAAGTCGCGAGCGAGGTGATTGACAACCCTTCCTATTCAAAAGTGGTATTTCAGGAAGCAGGCAATCGGTTGCACGCGCAAAAGGCAATTTTAATGTATTGTTTTGATTTGATTTAGTTTATTTTGGTTTTATTTTTTATTTTTATGACAAAAGAAAAAGATATGAAAAATATTTTAGTTATTGGTTCTGGTGCAATAGTTATAGGGCAAGCAGCAGAGTTTGACTATTCCGGAACACAGGCGATTTTAGCATTGAAGGAGGAAGGTTATTGTGTGTCGTTGATTAACAACAATCCTGCGACAATAATGACTGACAAGGGCGTTGCAGAAAAGGTTCACATCGTTCCAATCACTTGCGAAGAGGTTGAAAAGATTATCGTAAGTGACAAAATTGATGCGATTTTACCAAACTGCGGCGGACAAACCGCCTTGAATTTGGCTCTGGAATTATGTGACAAAGGCATTATTGACAAGTATGGAGTGAAACTGTTGGGCGTCAATCTTCAAACTTTAAAGTACTCGGAGGATAGGTTAATGTTTAAACAGAAAATGATTGAAATTGGTATTCCAGTTTGTGACAGTATAATTGTCAGTTGCAAAGATGTAAGTAAAGACGAGATTGAAAGTTGCATCGGGCAGGCCAAAGAGTTTGTGAAAAAAGCACTTTTCCCTGTTATTATCAGACCATCTTTTACACTTGGTGGGACAGGTGGTGGAACTGCTACAAACGAGCAAGAACTGCATTATCTTGTTGAAAATGGTTTGAAAATCAGTCCAGTGCATGAGGTTTTGATAGAGCAGTCAATCTATGGATGGAAAGAGATTGAATATGAAATTATTAGAGATAAAGAAGACAACTGCATCTGTGTTTGTGATATGGAAAACGTTGACCCAGTTGGTATTCATACTGGCGACAGCGTGGTTGTGGCACCAACGCAGACATTGACACAACACCAAAAAGACATGTTGAAAAACGCAGCCAAAAAGGTTGTGAAAGAGTTGAAAATCAAAGGAGCATGCAATGTGCAATTTGGTTTGCATCCAACAACAGATGAATTTGTAATAATTGAAGTCAATCCAAGAACAAGCAGAAGTTCGGCATTAGCATCAAAAGCAACTGCCTATCCAATCGCAAGGATAACAGCTAAAATAGCGGTTGGAAAAACATTGCCGGAGATTGTAAATCATTTGTCTGGTTTAACAGCAATCAACGAACCAGTAGTAAAATATGTGGTTTGCAAAGTGCCTTCGTTCTCGTTTTCAAAGTTCAAAAATGCATCAAATCATCTTGGCACACAAATGAAAGCCACAGGTGAGTATATGGGCATCGGACACACTTTTGAAGAGGCCTTCTTGAAATGTTGTGATGTCAAACAACTGATTAAAAACATTGAAAAGCAGCAATCAAAAAGCACCGCAGAACTACTGCAAAACATTGAAACTGCAACAGATGTCAGGTTTTATGAAATTTTTGAGCTCCTATTGAGAGGTGTTAGCCCAGAGTTGATTGAAGAAAAAACTAAAATCCACAAATGGTTTTTGTATCAATTACAGCACATGTTTTACAAGGTTAAGACCAAGCTCAACGGCAACAAAAAAGTGGTGATAAAACTCGGTAAGAAGACGTGTTTTAGGGCTATTGACGGCAGTGGAGAGGAACACATTGCAAATACAAAGTACGTCTATTCAACCAGCTATTCTGGCAAGAAATATGGCACAAAGACAAACTTGAAACCTCTAAAAAAGACCATGAAAAAAACAGGCACCGGCAAATACAAAGGCACAATCGTGGTCGTAGGAGCTTCTGCTATCAAAATTGGTCAGGGAATTGAGTTTGACTATGCAAGTGTGCATGCAGTGAAGTCACTAAAAAAGCAGGGATACAGAGTTGTGATTATCAACAACAATCCTGAAACGATTTCAACTGATTATGATCTTGCAGACAGGTTGTATTTTGAGCCAATAAATGCACAGATAATCAAGAAAATTTGCAAATTTGAAAAGGCCAAAGGTGTGGTCATCCAATTCGGCGGACAGACATCGTTGAATATTGCAAAAGAGTTGAAGAAAATGCATATAAAAATCTTTGGTACAAGTTTGAAATCTATTGATGTAAGTGAAGACAGAAAGAAGTTCTACAAATTCACCAAAAAAATGCACATTCCTCAACCAAAAAGTGTCTACTGCAAAGTCAAATCGGTGAAGGAAAAGGTGAAATTCTTACACTTTCCAGTCATCGTTCGGCCTTCTTATGTCATTGGTGGCAGTCGGATGAAAGTTTGTAACAACTTTGCTGAATTGCAGGACTATTTGACGTCACAAAAACCAAACAACAAGGTTTATGTGGATGAGTTTATCCAAGGCAAAGAAGCAGAAATTGACATGGTTGCTGACAAATTTGGAAATGTATTCATTCCACTAATTGCAGAACATATTGAAGCAGCCGGTATTCATTCTGGAGACAGCAACGTGCTCTATCCGCAGAGGAATTTAACGCCAGCGCAGCAGCAACAGATGATAAAATATGCAACATTGATTGCTAAAAAACTCAAAGTTATTGGACTGATGAACATCCAATTTGTCGTGCATAACGATGATGTTTATGTCATTGAAGCAAACCTGCGGTCGTCCAGAACGATACCAACAATCAACAAAGTTTGCGGGGTTGATTTAGTGGATTTAGCAGTTCAAGCAGTGCTTGGAAAGAAAGTTTCCGTGCCACATTTCATTATCAAAAAAGCAATAAAAAAACCAGTGTTCTCTAACAACAAAATTACAACGGAAACGGTCCCATTGGGCGTTGAAATGAAGAGCACGGGTGAGGTTTTAGAGTTTGAGTGATTATGACAAAAATTAACGCAGCGGTGATTGGCGCAACTGGATATACGGGTTATGAGCTGGTAAAAATTCTGGCTCATCACCCAAATGTAGATATAAAATATCTGTCCTCACGGAGCAATGTTGGTGTGAAATATACTGACATTTATCCACAGTTGAAGCATATTTTGTCGGAAATCACATGCATTGAGGATAACATCAACAAAATTGCAAACGAAGTTGATGTGATTTTTCTTGCACTGCCGCACGGCGTTTCTTCTTCAAAAATAAACAAAGACATTCTTAACAAGACAAAAATCATTGATTTGAGTGCAGATTTCAGGTTGCATGACCTATCAACTTACGAGCAGTGGTATTGCAAGCACAACTCCCCTGATTTATTGCAGGATGCCGTCTATGGACTGGCCGAAATTTATAGAAATGACATTAAAAAGGCCAACTTGATTGCCAATCCTGGGTGTTATACGACTTGTTCTATTTTGACTTTATACCCACTCGTCAAGTATGGCCTGATTGATACCAACACAATAATCATTGACGCAAAGTCGGGCGTCTCTGGTTCCGGAAGAAGTGTGAGTTTTAACTCAATGTTTTGTGAAGCAAACGAGAGCGTAAAAGCCTATAAAATTGCATCACACAGACATACGCCAGAGATAGAACAGGAGCTCTCGGCCGCGGGACAAATAGATATAAAAGTACAATTTACTCCTCATTTGGTACCAATGAATAGAGGGCTGTTGACTACTTGTTATGCAAAACTAAAAACTGGAATTACAGAAAAAGATGTGAAAAATGCATATCAAGAGCAATATGCGGGCGAGTTTTTTGTCAGATTGCTTGATGATGGTGTTTTTCCAGAGACAAAATACGTGCAAAACACAAATTTTATTGACATGAACTTCAAAATTGATGAACGAACTGGGAATATCATTTGTGTTGGGGCTATTGACAATTTAATTAAAGGTGCAGGTGGGCAGGCGGTGCAAATCATGAATATGATATTTGGTTTTGATGAGACAAATGGGTTAATTTAAATGTTTGTTTTATGAGTGCAGGTTTAAAATCTTCAATTTTAGATGTATACAGCAGATATGATTTTGTTCCAGTCAAGGCAAGAGGAGTTTATCTATATGACAACAATGGCAAGAAAGTATTGGATTTTCTTGGTGGAGTTGCAGTAAATGTATTGGGATATAAAAATAAAGCTCTTGAAAATGCCATCAAAAAACAGACGAATAGAGGATTTTATTCACAGTCAAATTATTTTGTCAATGAAGAGGCAGAAGAGCTGGCCAAAAAACTATGCAAAATAGCTGGAATAGCAGACGGAAAAGTGTTTTTCCAGAATTCTGGTGCAGAGGCCAATGAATGTGCCATCAAAATTGCAAGAAAGTGGTTTAATTCAATACATAATACAAAATATAATGAGATAATCTGTATGACAAACGCTTTTCATGGGCGGTCAATCGCAACAATCAGTGCTACATTGAGAAAAAAACTGACAGAAGGTTTCGAACCGCTACTTGATGGTTTCAAAATCGCAGAGCCAAACAATATTGAAAGCGTGAAGGCAATAATAAACGAACACACATGCGCCATAATGTTGGAACCAATTCAGGGCGAGGGCGGAATTTTACCATGCGAAAAGCAATTTATGCAGGACTTGCGAAAACTCTGCGATGAAAAAAACATATTGCTAATTTTAGACGAAGTTCAGTGCGGAAATGGCAGAACTGGAAAATATTTTGCATATCAACATTATGACATTGTACCAGACATTTTAACAACCGCAAAAGGGCTTGCAGGTGGATTACCTATTGGTGTTTGTATTGTCAAAGATGAGATTGGAAAATACATAACAAAGGGCTCCCATGGCTCAACATTTGGCGGAAATGCACTTTGCTGCTGCGCTGGAAACGCCTGCATGGACGAGATACTAAAACCTGCTTTCATGAAGAATGTCGTCAAGGTCAGCGAGTATTTTAATGCCAAATTGAAGAAATTATGCAAGAAATATCCCGAAGTTTTCAAAAAAGTCAGTGGCAAAGGACTGATGCTTGGGCTGTCAGTAGATGAGAAATATTTGGCCGGTGATGTTACCAAGGAACTACTGAAAAATGGTTTATCTTGCTGCACCGCAGGCGGTAATCAAATTAGGTTTTTGCCACCATTGATAATCACAAAGAGACATGTAAGTAAGGCAGTAAGTATAATTGAAAAGGTTGCAAAAAAGTTGAGTAATGAGAAATAAGTGGTGCGCTGCCCGAGGCCACGC
>JAFUUN010000033.1 GCA_017477855.1 Rickettsiales bacterium
AAAGTGCGGTATCGCGCACGGAAATGGATCTTATAGGACAATAATTTATCCGTTCAAGAACAACAATGAGGCAAGCACATTTGCAAATAAAGTTCAAAAGAGAACGAAGATTAGCTGTCTTGTAAAGAGAAATGTCAGTAGATAGAAGCAGCGACATAGGTAAAAATATTTATCTATCAAAAGATGATTTCTTGGTATTTTACAAAATGGTTTTTGCATTTCAAGAACTTGTCTTGTCAATGGTGAGAAATGCAGCTTTTGTTCTTCCAAACGCCAAAAATAGTGCTCTTCCGAGTTCAAAAATGCATGAGATTGTGAATAAGAAAAACTTCTCATACAATAAACCAATTGCGACACGAGATGTGTTTTTATATTGTCTCCCTTGTAAATCGAGAAAATTTTACGGACAATTAATACAGGATGTTGTGGTAAAAAATGATAAAATTGCAATCCTTGTAAATCATGATGAAGTTGATAAATTGAATGAAAAGATGCAGTTGCAGATTTTAAAAAATTTGTTGCTGTGTGCTAACATTATTAATATAACAAATCGTGATTTTCAGCGCAAATTGCCAGAGGCCAAACAGCAAGGCAGAGCGCTTATCAGGAGCATAAAACCGCGCCGACAAATCCCAGAAAAAGCACGTTGCACACAGCGCAAAATTGATAAGTAGTTACAACTTTTTCACTGCATCGTCTACAACTTTCATTACCTTTTCACATGGCTTGACAAGTGGCTCGCGCGGTGCATCGCTATCAAAAATTCCCATTTTCATTAGGGCATATTTCACAGGCACAGGATTTGGACCGCAGAACATTGCTTTTGATAACTTTATGAGCTCGTTCTGCAAAGCGAGCGCAGTGGTGTAATCACCATTTTTGCACGCATTTTGAATGTTCGCGCACAAATTTGGAGCTACATTCGCGACCACTGAAATGACGCCCCGCCCTCCCATTGCGTTAAATCCAATCTGTGTTGCGTCTTCACCAGAAAGCATTGCAAAATTGCCACAATTAGCATCATCAAGCAACTTTTTTAGCTCCGCCACACGTTCAAGTTTACCAGTAGCATCCTTCAAGGAGACAACATTTTTAAAGTCCTTAGCAAGACGGACAATAGTATCATTTTGCATATCAGTGACTGTTCTACCGGGCACATTATAAAGTATAATCGGCGTTTTGACTGCGCTTGCAATCTTGGCAAAGTGTGTATAAATCCCATCCTGCTGCGGCTTGTTGTAATACGGCACAGTCGCAAGAATATAGTCGACACTCAATTCCTCAGCCATTTTAGCATATTCAACGGCCGTTTTGGTGCAGTTAAATCCCACTCCGGCCACAACTTTAGCTGTCTTGCTATATTTTTTATTATATTCACGAACTTTTTTGATACCAAATGTAATAAGTTCACACCACTCGTTTTTTGTCAACGTATGACCTTCGCCAGTAGAACCAGAAAAAACAAGACCTTCAACATCATTTTTCACCTGAAAATCAATTAATTTTTCCAGCGATTTGTAGTCAATTTCAATGCAATTTTCGCCCAAAAATGGCGTTGGTAGTGCAGAAAACAATCTCTCCATATTCAAAGTAAATAAAAATACTTGAAAATAAAAATCAAGAGTTAACCAACTCAGTGTTCGGCTGTTTTACGCGTATGGACACCTACAAAGTAGTTTTTTTGGAAAAAATTGAGGAATATCTAATCAGGTCAAGCGTCCATATAGATGTTGTCAAGGAGTTAATGAACTTTCTTGCGCGCAAGGTCAGTATCCGTAAAGACATCACCGAAAATGAGATTTTGAATTTGCTTGAAAACCAAATAAAATACATGATCGGTGAGTATGTTAAGCACTTGCAAATTGATCAAACAAAAGTACCTTATGTAATGTTAATATGCGGTATAAATGGTTCCGGAAAGACGACAATTATTGGCAAAATGACATATCTTTTGAACTCGCTCGGATGGGACATTGTTGTGGCCGCCTGTGACACTTTTCGTGCCGCTGCAAAAGAACAGTTGGAGACATGGATGTCTGATAATGTTGACAGTTTTGTTTTCAAGGAGAACGAAAATGAAACAGCCACGAAGATAGCTTTAAAAGCGCTGGGAATTGCAAAAGAAAAACATAAAGATGTATTGATAATAGATACAGCAGGAAGGTTGCAAAATAATCAAAGTTTGATGGCGGAATTACTAAAAATGAAGCAGAAGCTGCGTGAGCTTGCTAATGGTGCGCCACATGATGTAATACTTGTTATTGACGCAAATTGCGGATATAACGCGCTGAGTCAAGCTAAAACGTATAATGATTTAATTGGAATAACAGGAATAATCGCAACAAAAATTGACATCGCAAAGCGTCCAGGAGCACTCTTATCTGTTTGCAGGATTTTTAAAATTCCTATTTATGGTATCTCGGATGGAGAAAAAAAAGAGAACATTAGGGATTTGGATCCAGATGAATTTGCGAGAAATTTGATGAAAGATTTTAGGTAGTTTTAGATGGTTTATAAAAAACGTACTATACACAGAAGCAGAAGGTCATTTTGGCAGCTTGTTAACACTTCCGTTGTTGTTGCGGTATTGCTAAAAATTGTGCTTTTTCCAATCTTTTTTACGAAATATTATTTCCGCACAATGACAAGAAAACCATTCACCTTTCTTGCCATAAATTCATCGCTATTGTTTGGATTGGTTATCTACTTGCTAATATGCTTCAAAACGCTACCAGACATTAATAAATTGTATAATTACAGGCCAGTTTTATCAAGTAAATTCTACGACCGAAGTGGCAATTTGATATTTGAAATAGGTAATGAAAAAAGGACAAATGTAAGTATAAAAGATATACCAGACAAGCTCGTGAAGGCATTTGTTGCGGCCGAGGACAAAACATTCTACACAAATCCTGGACTTGACATAAAAGGAATAATCAAAACTGGAATACTTGACTTATACAAGTTCACAAAGGGACAGAGGCTTGGTGGTGCATCAACCATTACACAGCAAATTGTCAAAAATGTGTTGTTGTCAAACGAGAGAACACTGACAAGGAAGTTAAAGGAAGTTATTTTGTCATATCGTATATCAAAAATGATGTCAAAAGAGAAGATAATGGAGGTCTATCTTAACCACATTTATCTTGGTTTGCAGGCATATGGTGTGGCCGCAGCGTCGGAAGAATATTTTGACAAAACATTGGCACAATTGACTGTTCCTGAGATGGCAATGCTGGCTTCACTTCCAAAGGCACCATCTGTTATGAACCCATTCAAAAATCACGATCGTGCAATGCGAAGGAGAAATTATGTCTTGCGTCGTATGCTTGAAGATGGGTATATTACAAGTGATGAATATGATCAATACATAAATACACCGCTGGTTGTAAAACGCAAACGAAGTATCCACGCGCCGTTCTACGCACCTGTTTTCTTTGCGCAGAGCTTGCTTGTATCAAATGATTCCGGTCTAACAAGAAAGGATATTTTGAGCAACGGTTATCGTGTTGATCTGACGATAGACAATAAAATACAGCACTGGGCTCAGGATGCACTTGATGAAGGATTGATTAGATATACAAAAAACCATGGATACACTGGCGCATTGTTTAATTACAGTGCAGAGGAGTTAACACAGAAGACACCAGAACAGCTACTTCAAAACATTGATGAACCAGAGAATATAGGCAAGTTTTCGCTCGCAGTTGTATTGTCCGTAGACGATAAAACTGCAAAAATTGGGCTCCGCGACAACTCAACTGGATTTATAAACTTTAACGACATGGCATGGGCTAAGCAGAAAATTAGTGAGACATCCGTGTCAGGAAAGAGAGTTGGATCGTGTAGAGATGTTGTCTCAGTTGGTGATGTTATAGTTGTAAAAAGAAAAAGTCCAGACAGCGAATTCTTCTCATTGGAGCAAATACCAACAATCAACGGCGGTGTTGTTGTCATGAATTCAAAAAGTGGTGAGATTTTGGCAATGGTTGGAGGATATAATGATCAAGCAGGTGCATTCAACCGCGCCGTGCAGGCATTCCGACAGGTTGGTTCAACAATAAAGCCATTTATTTACGGAGCCGCTCTTGATAGAGGATTTACACCGGCGTCTGTTTTCATGGACACAAACATATCGCTAAACATTGGAAAAGGTAAAGTTTGGAGCCCAACGAACCATAATAATAAGGTCACAAATGCTCCAATGACGATGAGGACTGGACTTGAATTGTCAAAGAACACTGTCACTGTCCGCGTGGCGATGAGCACAGGTATGAAGCGTATTCGTAATATAATCTTGAATAGTGGCATCAACAGACGGCCGGAACGTAACCTGTCAATAGCACTCGGTTCAGTAGAAAGTTCGCTTGTTAACATGACGGCAGCTTACGGAGCCTTTGCAAATGGTGGTATTGTGCCAAATACATATCTGATTTCAAATGTCAGCAAAATTGATAACTCTGAAAATATTCTTGGAAGAATTTATTTCTCAAACTGCGACATTAATTTGAAGTGTGAAACTAGTATTGTAAATAACACAAAAGTTGTTGACGAAAATATTCAAAAAATGGTTAATGAAGAAACCGGTGAAGAACTCACAGAAGAGCAAGAAGAGGAAAGAATGAATGTAATCAAGGAGAGAGAAAATGAACAAATTGCCAAAACAGACAGCTCACAAAGAAGGCCATTGAGCGCTGAAAGTGCATACCAGATTACAAGCATGTTGAAAGGTGCGGTCATCCGCGGAACATCAGCTGGTTTAGCATCATTGAATATACCTATCGCAGCCAAAACAGGCACCTCAAACGGAGGTAGAGATCTATGGACAATTGCATTCACAAACGACATCGTTGTCGGTGTTTATGTTGGACACGATTCACCAATGGATACTGACAACTATGGAGGGACCTATGCACTACCAATTGTGAGAAATATATTCTCGCACATTGCAGAGAAAAGGCGGTTTGCCGACTTCACAAGTCCAAACGGCGTGAAGTTTGTGAAAATCAGAAAAAGCACAGGTCAGAGAACTCTTGAGGCAACCGGAAAAGATGTAATTTTTGAGGTATTCAAAGAACACGATGCTCTTCCAAAGATGGAGGAAGTGGTTCAGGAGGAGAGTGTTGGTGGCAACGGACCAAGCATTGACATTGACGATTTGGAGTGATTATGCTAAAACTTTACAACACACTTGATGAAAAAGTTGGCGAATTTCAGCCAATAGATAAAAACAATGTCAGAATGTATGTTTGCGGGCCAACTGTCTATAACCGTGTTCACCTTGGCAATGCACGCAGTGTTATGGTTTTTGATATTTTGTTTCGCGTGCTGCGGCATATTTACAGTGCCAACTGCGTGAAATACGTACGTAATATCACTGATGTGGATGATAAAATCATAAATGCCGCTCAGCAGCAAGGTGTCAGTGATGTTGAATTGTCAACAAAAATGACGGATTTTTTTCATGAAGATTGCAGTTATTTGAATTGTCTTCAACCGACAGTTGAACCACGCGTCACGCAGGAAATACCAGAAATTATTGCAACAATTCGGAAGATAATTGATAACGGACATGCTTACATAGCAGACGGAAATGTTATGTTTTCGGTGGAGAGCTACAAAGATTATGGCATGTTGTCGCACAGAAAAATTGAAACAAATATTAAAAATGAGAGAGTTGAAGGACGGAATTACAAGAGAAATCAGGATGATTTTTTGCTTTGGAAGAGGACAGAAGTTGGCGTCACGTGGGACAGTCCATGGGGTAAAGGTAGGCCTGGCTGGCACATTGAATGCTCTGCGATGTCCAATAAATATTTGGGTACAGACTTTGATATCCATGGTGGTGGTGCTGATTTGAAATTTCCGCACCATGAAAATGAAATCGCGCAATCTTGTTGTGCCAACCAAAATAGCAGTTTTGCACTGCATTGGATGCATAACGGCTTTTTGATGATAAACGGTCAGAAAATGTCAAAATCGCTTGGGAATTTTGTCACCATTGCAGATATGAAAAATAGAGGCGTAAACGGTAATGCACTACGCCTTGCTCTGCTCTCCACGCACTATCGCAAGCCAATGAATTTCAGCGATAAGCTCGTTCAGGACAGTGAAAAAATGCTGCGAAAATTCTATAAAGTAAAAGAACAAATTGGCGACAATAACAGCCCTACTCTCTCTGATGTTGATTTAGAACCTATGTATCAAGACTTGAACACAACAAAGTTCATTGCAAACATCAACAAGGCATACAGTGAGAAAAACTTCGCGTTAGTTTTGAAAATGTTAGAGTTTATTGGTATTCTGTTATAGGTTTTAATTGTCCGATAACCTTCTGCATACAACATTCGGCATTGCAGCAAGTTTCAAGTTTTCAATCAACATAGGACAAATGTGCGGACAAAATGGTTCCAAAGCATCTACGACCTGAATAATCTTTGGTACAAAACTTGACAAAATTTCAAACGCACGCTGTTTGTCATTATCGGAACCTTTAACCAAAACCCATGGCTCCGCGCCATCAAACTCTTGATTTAGCTTTGTGGCTTCTGCAAAAATTTTCTGCAAGATACCAGTGAAGTCAATTTTGTCAATCTCGTCTTCAAGGTCCATTTTTTCAAACTGTTTGCTTATTTTCTCGCATTTATCTGCAAAATTCTTGACAAGCATACTACAAACACGCTGCACCAAGTTTCCAAGGTTGTTAACAAGATTTGCATTTACCATTTCAACCAAACGCACGCGTGAGTAATCCCCATCGCTGCCAAACGTGGTTGATGCAATCAAAAAGTATCTAAAATAGTCAATTGCAACCTCTCGTGAGCCACACATGCCTTCCAGCCAAGCCACTTCATCGGCTGGCGCAACCACATTACCAATGGACTTTGACATCTTCTCACCGTCCTTCACCCACCAGCCATGCGCAAAAATCTGTTTGGGCGCAACCAGTTTGAGCTCCTCAATGTCAATCTCATCATCAACCGTGTGATAGAGCCCGTAAATCAAACTCTCCCAATAAACCGCATGAAAACGCACAATCTCCTTTCCCATGATGTGAATGGTTTTGGCTTCATTCCAGTAGTTTTCAAACTCCTCCGTGCCGTCACCGCCGAGCGCCGAGAAGTAGTTAAACAGCGCATCAATCCAGACATACATTGTGTGGCTTGTGTCGGTCGGCACCTCAATTCCCCATGCAACACTCTTCTTTGGCCGCGAAACACATAAATCGTTTAGAGTATTTCCTTCCTTTGGCTCTAAAAATGAGAGCACTTCCTTGAAAGCACTTTTTGGCTGTAAGATGTCATTGTTTTTATACATCTCATACAGCGCGCGCTGAAACCGCGACAGCTTGAAAAAATAGCACTCTTCCGCCTGCCACT
>JAFUUN010000034.1 GCA_017477855.1 Rickettsiales bacterium
ATTAAAACATATGAAAGTTTATCAAAAAAAAATCATTAATGCAATTTTTTTTGTTATTAATTAACAATCTTCACCCATTCTTCTTCACTTATGGTTTTTACACCAAGTTCCTGCGCCTTTTTGAGCTTTGAACCAGCAGCTTCTCCATAGACAAGATACGTTGCGGCACCTGAAATAGCCGTTAAAACCTTAAAACCGAGTGCTTCAGCCTGTATTTTAGCCTGTGAGCGCGTCATTGATTTAAGTGAGCCAGTAAAAACCACACTTTGCCCACTAAATTTGCCGACTGCTTTCTGAAATTGCTTGATGTTCAAAATCGCTTTTAGTTTATTCACCAAATTCAAATTCTCCTCATTGTTGAAGTAATGCTTTAAATTTTCAATCACCTTTTCACCAAGTCCATTAATATTCTGAACCCGCTCAAATAGTGCTCTATCAGCCAGTATGTCATCAAAATCATTGTAGTAGCCTGCCAGCAACTTTGCCACATTCTCGCCCACATCATCAATGCCAAGCGCATATAAAACCTTGTTGAACTCCGCATTTTTTGCCTCCTCTATTGACACAAACAAGTTTTGAATTGACTTCTCGCCAAAGCCATCCAGGTTTTCAAGCTGCTCGCGGTGCTCCCTCAACGAGAAAACGTCAAGCACACTTTTTAGAAGACCAAGATCGTAAAACAGTGCAATATTCTGCTTCCCAAGCCCATTTATATCAAGCCCCTTCCTTGATGCAAAATGCCATATTGTATCAATGACTTGGCTTCGGCAGCCCTTGTGATTAGGGCAAACCAGCGCAACATACTCATCATTTGACACCAACTCTGTCCCGCAGCACGGACAAACAGTCGGCGCGGACACCTTTTCTCCGCCGTTTTGTTGTTCCACGCACACAATTTTCGGTATCACATCCCCTGCTCTCTTCACACGAACCAAGTCGCCAAGCGCCAAATCAAGCCGTTGCACCTCATCATAATTATGCAAAGTTGCACGCTTAACAATTATCCCGCCTATGTTGACAGGCACAAGCTCTGCCACAGGAGTGATAACGCCAGTTCGCCCAACTTGATTAGTGATTGCAAGCAGTTTGGTTGTGGCTATGATACCCGAAAACTTGAACGCAATCGCCCACCGCGGGTCGTGTGCCGTATTGCCAAGCAGCTCCTGTAAATCAAACGAATTCACTTTCACCACAATACCATCAATATCGCAGTCCAGCTCGTATCTGATATGCGCAATCTCATCGTGGAATGCCACAATTTCCTCCACTTTGCTCGCTATTTTCTGGTGCTCGTTAACAATAAAACCAAGTTTACGCAGTAAATCCAGGGCCTCACTCTGAGAATTCACAACCCGGACGCTGCTCTCACCAATAAAATAGGCATAATAACTCAAATTTCTCTGCCGCACAATCTCACTGTCCAGCTGCCGAAGCGTTCCGCTGGCAGCATTGCGCGGATTTGAAAACTTCTTGTCATCCGGCAGATTTTCATTCAACTTTTCAAACTCTGCCTTCGGCATGTAAATTTCGCCACGCACCTCAAAGGTTTCCAACTTCGCAATATCAGGTGTCTCCAATTTCTGCGGAAAATTCGCAATCTGCAATACATTTTGCGTCACATCCTCACCCACCAAGCCATCTCCGCGCGTTGCAACATAACTTAACTTGCCGTAGTGATACATTGCGCTAAACGAGAGGCCATCAATTTTTAGTTCACATACGCACTCTGGAAAAGTGTCGGCCTTCAAAAAGCGGTTTGTCTTGTCTACATAGTCGTAAAACTCCTCCAAAGTGAGCGCGTTTGCCAGCGACATCATCCTCTTTCTGTGGGTGATTTTTCTAAACCTACTGTTGACTTTATAACCAATTTTGTCCTCAACAACAATGTCGCCAAACAGCCCGCCACCGCTCTTTTTTGGCTGCTGTGCGCGCAATTCCTGCAATCGTTTTTTTAGCAAATCATACTCATAATCACTGATAACCGACCTATTCTCATCATAATACGCTTTGTTACATTCCTCAATTTTCTTCTCCAAACTCTCTATTTTAGCGTCCAAATCAGCAATCATTTCTTATTTTTCTTCTTCTTTATTTTTGCTTTCGTTTTTGCTTTCTTGCTGTCATGCTGGATTTTTGTATGCGTTTTTTTTACTTTTACATTCTTCTTTTTTGAGATCTTCTTGTCAATCACAGTGACTGCTTTGGCCTCCTCTTCTTTCTCCTTCATCACTTCTTCAGCTTGCTGTTTTATTTTCTTTTGCGCTCTAATATTTTTACTGTGTTCATCAAATGTCTTTGCAAAAACATGACCGCTCAAATCGCCCTTCGCGACAAAAAACAGATAATCAGTTTCTGCTGGATGCATAACAGCCAAAATAGAACTCTTACCAGGGTTGCATATCGGCCCGATTGGTAGACCAGTTTTTTGATACGTATTATAATTTCCCTTCGTGCGCAAATCAGCCAAAGTCAGTGGTCTATCAAGTTTTTTCTGTCCTTTTGTGAGTTCATAAATAGTAGTTGGATCAGCCTCTCATCTCATATCCTGTGCCAACCTATTCAAATAAACACTCGCTATAATAGGTCTTTCATCGTCTGTTTTGGCCTCCGCCTCAACTATTGACGCAAGAATTATTGCCTCTTCCAGAGTTTTTAAAGGCATCTTTTTGTCGCGTTTTTCCCATGCTTTTTTAGTAAAAACATCAAAGTCATACCTCATTTTTGCAAGCAACTTTGTGCGAGAAATTCCGCTTTTGAAAGAATATGTTTCCGGCAAAATCGTGCCCTCTTTGTCATATGAAATCGACTCACCACTTGCTTTCTCGTGGCTATTTATTATGTCAACAACCTGTTTTGTTAGTATTCCCTCCTTGATTGTCAACTTAAAATCCGCAGACTTTCCATTGCAAACTTTGTAAAGCACACTTGAAAAACTCTCTCCTTTTTTGAACGTATATTCACCCAAGAAAACATGCCCACAGTTATCAAAAATATTGTGAACTTTTGCATAGCTACGCATCACAACGGAGCTACCAATGGCTTCCTGCTCTTCAAGAACCTTTGACATGCTATTTATACTACTTCCTTCGTGCAAAAAAATCGTGATATCATTCTTAACAGAAAACAGCTCAACGGCGAACAAGCTACCGAATATCACCGATAAAAACAGACATGATATGGCAACAAACTTGCTCAACCTTGTAAAATTTCCTCTCATTTCCATCATTGGAGATATTAAAACGGTTAACTTTATGCCTTTTTGAAACGGCTAAACTTGCTGTTAAATTTCTGCAACGTCTTGTTAATGCTTCCTTCTGTATCAACTTTCGTATCCCCTTTCCAAGCTGGATGTTTGTAAATATTTACCTCTGCAGCAATCACGCCACCTTTGAACGTTGACCTGCATTTAAAAGTCCTTTTTGTTCCATCTTGATTGAACACTTCAACGTCCACTTCGTGATAGTCAGGGTGTATATCTTTTCTCGCCATACCAGCCCATTTATAAATGGTTTTTTAATTGTCAAGCAAATCGTTTTTGTAGTTCACGCATCCCTAAAAAAGCCGCGCAGAAGCGCCCTGCACTCCTCTTCCATAATACAATAATAAACATCCGGAACATGGTTGCAGATCGTGCGTTTGTAGATATGTAAATTGCTGATTATAGCACCTGTTTTAGGGCTCAAACAGCCAATATAAACTCTGTCAATTTTGGCAAGCATAATAGCACTCGCGCACATCGCACAAGGTTCAAGTGTGACATACAAACTGCACCCAGTAAGACGATTGGTTTTTAACTTCTTCATTGCGCGGTTTATGCACACTATTTCAGCATGTTTGAGAGGATTTTTCATTGCCATAGTTTTATTGCAACTTTTTGCAATAATTTTGTTCGTTTTATTGTTCACAATCACGCATCCAATGGGGATTTCTGGCTCGTGTTTTAGCCGCTTCTTGTCCTCAATTTGCTTTTCTGCAACATCAATCGCAATCTGCATGAAATTGCAAAATGCACTATTTTTCACCTTTGTGCCATGCCGTTTTCGCCTCTCGCAAAGCGGCCTATCCTTAGAATTCATTGATATTAACTCTTACTCTTTTTGTGCGGTCAATCACAACCTCTTCATCTGTTTTGGTCTCTTTTTTCCGTCTGCGCTCTTTGTTAAATTGCTTATTTTCATTGACAATTTTACTGATATAATTCTTGTTTTTGTCATCATTCAGAGCATTGACAAAATCATCAAGCAGGTCATAAATTTTCCTCTGTTCAGCACTATCAAGAGGCGTGCGCTCGCCAAAAGTCATGCCCTCTTCGCGCTTGGTATCGTAAAAATAAAAATCATTTTTTGAATGGCCATTTTTGTTTTTCAATTCAACATTTTTGTAAAAAAGCATGCTCCCTTTTTCCTTGTCATAGAACCCAAAGTCAGAGGTTATATTGCTATCTTTTTGCTTGATGTGAACGCTTTTTGAGAGAAAAATGTTCCTAATCTTATATTCATCATCAAAAAGCAGTCGGCCATACTCACTTTTGACAGTCAAATTGCCATTGTTGAAAACAACATTTTTCTCAAAAATAACAGTATTGTCCTTGCCAAGAACCTCCATTTTTTGCGACTTTATGTCATAAACATTCTGCTTTTTTGACCTGTCAACCTTGCGTTTCAGCGCGGTATTTTGTTGCACATGCGCGTTTTTTGTTATCCTCAAATACTTCTCCGTTGCCACTAAATACAGGTTGTCGCCCGACAAAAACAAGTCCTCATCTTGTATTGAAAACGGCTTGTCGCTCGTGATTACATCGTTATAATTTCCATCCAAAGATGTTGTTTTGATGTAGTTTTTCTTTCCAAAATCATTGTTATACAAACTCATTGGTTTTGGAATATTGAAATTACCATTTCCTCCGTTAAACTCAATAATTTCGGTAGGTCCTGAATATATTTTGTCGCGCAAATGTGGAGTTTTGATAAGGCATTTTTTCATGATATTATCGTTCTCGTCGCCAGAAGCCCCATGCGCACCCTCAATAATTACCTTCTCGTTTTCGGTGTTGATAAAATATGTAATTTTCACATTTCTTGCCACAGATGTTAGTTTTTGCTCTTTAAATGCTACGGTTAACATATGCTTTCTGATTTTCACATTTTCCTTCAAAAAAGCTATGACAACCAGTGCAATAGATATGCTAATTAGCGAGATAATAGTGAAAATAAAGAAATTTCTGTTGTAAGAAAAAAATCTATCCAGTGATTTAATTTTCTTGCTAATTACCATGTTTATTGCAATATTTCACTTGCTTTTTGTAAAAACAACTTTAAATAGTCAAGTGGAAAATGCTTTTCAACAAAAAAACAACAACAGAGAGGAATAAAATCATTGGTAGATCGGTTGATGGTAGTGGCAAAAAAGGCACCAAACCGGGTGATTTATTCGCAAATCAAAAAGATATAAATAAAAACAAACACATTTCAAAATCAACCAGATACAACATGCTAATTGCAGTTGACACACTGAATTTTGGTGATATTGCGCGCGTTATTGTTGACTTAGCGAATTATCTCGTCAAAAAAAATGTTGGTGTGACAATTTTGACAAACGAGGCCACAATGAAAAACCTTCTTGACGTCAATGTAAATCTTGTCATAAATCATCACAAATCTCTGAAAAATCATATAAAATATGCTAAATTTTTGAGAGATGTTTTTACAAAATATGAGATAGATATTGCCAACGTTTTTTCACTGTCATTTGTTCAGGAAATACGTAGTTTGTCGTTAAAAAGACACATTCCAATGATTGCCACGATTGGCGAGATTTACAACACCGAAACACGATTTGACAGGTTTTTAGCCAACATAATGGTGAATGCTGACAAGGTTATAGTAATGTCAGAATTCATCCGTGATTACATTTTGAACGAATACGAAGTTGACATCAAAAAGATAAAATTGATAATCAATGGCATTGATTTATCTCTTTTCAAAACGGATGAAATTACCGAGGGACGTCTTGCTGAGATCGCCGAAAAGATAGACGTGAACGCAAGCTACAAGCGAATTTTACTCTGCCCGAGTAGATTCTGTGATGAAAAAGGACAAAGCTTTTTACTTGATGTCCTCGCTAAAGTTGAAAACAAGGACTACGTTTGTGTGATGATGGGAAATTTATCAAAAGAAGGCAAGGTTATAGAGAACCTCTGCAAGAAAATCAGACAGCTTAACCTTGAAAACAACGTACGAATAGTTGACAACGTGGATGACATGCCAGCGGCCTATTTACTGTCTTACGCCGTGATTTGTGTATCACAGAAGGACGAGGCATTTTGTCGCATGCCGATTGAAGCCGCGGCCATGAGAAGGCCTATAATTTCAACAGTCACAGGTGCATCAAACATGTATATTATTGACAACAAAACTGGATTTTTGGTTCGTGTTGGCGGCATAAAAGAACTCAAAGAAGCGATTGAGAAGATATTAGACATGCCAGATGAAGAATATCAGCAAATGTGTGACAATGCTAATAAATACGCTCGCAAGCACTTTGACATGAATAAATCATTGTTCGAGTTTGATAAGGCGGCAAATGAGTTGTTGAATAAGTTTGGTTGTAATGTGATGTATGTTTTGGATGGGGTGAAATAATCACACCACCCTCGCCACGACTTCACGGATTTCTAAAATCCAGTTTTTGCGCTCTGTTTGAGATAGTTCGTGGCGCGCGTCCAGAACATTCAAGGTGTGGCTGGCAATCAGGCACTGTTCGTAAGCCACCTGCTTCATGTTTTTGTCGGCGAGTTTTTTGGCGTTTTCCAGCGAGTGCGCAAACAGCTGCTTCAAAAACGCCGTGTCCTCTTGATAGTTCTGATAATACTCGCACTCCTCCTTTTCAACCGCCTGTGAGTTGACGTCGCCGTATTTTACACCTTCACAATAGTCCAAATCCAGATAATTGTCCTTGTCTTGGATATACATCGCAAGGCGCTCCAAGCCATAAGTAATTTCACCAGGAACAAACGCAGGCTCAATATCAATGCCGCCCACCTTCTGCATGTAGGTGAACTGCGTGATTTCCATGCCATCGCACCAGAGCTCGTAACCCAGTCCGGAGGCACCAATAGAGGGATTGGACCAATCATCCTCCATGAATTTGATGTCATGCTCTTTGCGCGATATTCCAATCATTTCCAAGCTTTGCAGGCAGAGCTCTTGAATGTTTTCTGGCACTGGTTTAAGGATTATCTGCATTTGGTAATACGCCGATGCACGGTTTGGATTGCTCCCGAAGCGGCCATCTGTTGGGCGGCGACAATATTGCACTTGGCAAATGCGCCATGGCTCTGGTTTGGTGATGCGCAATGCGGTGTAAGGAGCAAGTGTGCCAGCGCCAACATTTTGGTCATAGCTCTCAATTATTGCGCAACTTTGCTTGGCCCAAAAGCCCTTCAAAATAGACACCATGTCTTGGAAATATTTTGGATTATATGATAAATTCACTATTTCTGTCATATCACTTTTTATTCTGATACTTTCTTGAATACCAAATTGAAAATGCATTTGCAACGATTATCATAATAGCACCAATTGTCTGTGCAGATGTTGGGCGTTCTGACAGAATAATGAAGCTCAGCACCATTGAGATGAGAATACGCGTAAATCTTATTGGTTGCAAGAGCGCCGCTTCGGCCATTTGATAAGCAATATAGACACCTGCAAACTCCACAATGTCGCACAGCGCAACCAACAATCCTGCTGTCAAGACCTCACTATTTATTGCCGGAACTTCAAATTTACATAATGATAAACTGATAATTCCAAGCACGAAAGCATTGGTAAATAGTGCATAAGGCACAGGGCGGCAGTCAGAAAAACGTTTTTGCAGGATGAGCCCAAGCGGGATAATTATTGATGCAGCAAATAGGAAGATATAGCCGGCGTTAAATCCACCGAAGGAAATCTCGCTGCGGATTGGAATAAACACCGCAAACAGACACACCAACAAAGCCACAGCATTAACTTTATTGAAACTTTTTTCGTTCAAAATTACTCTCCCGAGCACAACAATCCAGAGCGGGATGAGCAGTAAAATCAGCGTTCCAGTGTTGATTGGCACGGTTTTAAAGCCAGTGTTGCAGCAC
>JAFUUN010000035.1 GCA_017477855.1 Rickettsiales bacterium
AGAGCATCTGACTACGGATCTGAAGGTTTGGGGTTCGAGTCCCTTCGGGTGCACATTGTGCGGATATCATTGTCTTTATTTAATTTCTCGTTATTTCTTTGTCCAGACAAATTTCCTGATGTTTTGTTTGAATGAAAAACTTGCAAAGAAATAATTATTTGATATACTCACATGTGTTAGAGGTTTTCGTATGATGAATGATCAGTTTTTTAGAGTAACACCGGACGAAGTAGGAGCAAGAATAACAAGTGACGCGCAACAAATTAACAACTATAATGATATTCCGCAACCAGCAGCAGCGACAGGAGTACCAGGTGATTTATTTTTAGGTCATATCATAAATAGTTTTCCTATTAATTATTATAATAATCAATACGGAAAAGGCTGTTTCGAACAATTAAAAGCCTCAAACTTGATGCCTGCTTTACCTATACCCACCAATGATCAACTTTTTTCGACTTTGAAACAACAATTCGAGAAAAGAATTAACACGATTTGCCAAATGTTGACAGCTTTCAACAATGCACATGGAGGAGACAAATACATAAAAGAACGACAATTAGCAACCATGGAATGTTTTAAATGTTGCAATACAATAGTTGAACAATTCGATAAACTAATGGAACAATTACCTCGGCAACAGGATCTTCAATCAGGAAAAAACATTACGAAGCGTTGCCTTGATGGATCAAAAGCAGCACAAGACCAATTTGTGCAATTTGTAAATCGAAAACACAAACAGCTTTTAAACAACTTGAATATCGGTTTCCCCAAATTAATTATTGGATGTGATAATATATTGGTAAAACCAGAAAACATTAATAATAATCTGCTGGTTAATCAACACGATACTAATTACGATCAGTTTGAAAAGGACATGCTATATAGCACATTTTGTATTAGAGATAAACAACCAAGAACTATAACATTGCATCAATTTGCCACTGGAATATCCATAGCGATCTATAAAGAGATGCAAAAAGCCGTCAATACAGGTGCCGATTTTGATTACCAAAAGATTTTAAACGCAAATAATGCTATACAAAAGTTCCTTTCCGTGCTATCAGATGTTTTCCAAGAAGGAATAGAAAGAGCAAAAAATACATATAATGTTGTCGTGAATACTAACCTGAACGCTAATAACTCAGAACTTCAAGCTATTAAAAACAAGTTTGTCGAAAAATATTCTGCAATATATAGTTTGATCCAAAGGACCATTTCAAACAACAGGCAAGAAGCGGCGCAAAGACTGGCACTTCTGAGTACAAAATTTCCCGATTCTGGTGAGGCGCATGAATTACGAGGATTGATTGAAACTTTTGACAGTTGTGCACGGTTATTTCACGATAATAATCAAGAACAACTATTTGGAAGAGATATTCGCCAAGCATCCACAGGTTTAAAACATGTAAACAACGGGCCAGTAAATTATTCAAAGGATACTCTTACCGTTTATACAAAAAATCCGCGATTTGTCTAATATTAAAAACTCCCCATAATACAATACCCCAATCTTCCTCCTCTTCCGACCCTTCCCATCAGCTGCGTTAGCTGGGCCTCGCCAAATTTCTCACTGTTTTCAATAATCATGATGTTGGCCTCTGGAATGTCAATTCCCATTTCAATCACCTGTGTTGCGACAAGAATTTTTTTGTCATGATTGTCCCTGAATTCTTGCAAAATCTTGTCTTTTGTTTCTTGCTTCATTTTTCCATGGAGGAGCAGGATTTTGTCCTTGTCAACATGCTTGCAAAGCTCATCGTAGCGCGTTTTTACATCCATATAATTCAGCCGTTTGCTCTTGTTTATGAGTGGGCAAACCCAGAAAATTTTCTCACCTTGATCCATTTTTTTTATTAGCCATTCCATGAGAATATCGTATTTTTCCTCCAAATTGATGTGTCTAATAACTGTCTGCCTGCGCCCGCTTGGCCGTTTGGTTAGATAGGATACTGCTATTTTAGAACTCTCAACCATTGTTTTCGTGTACTTCATAGGTGTAGCAGACATCATAAGAATATCTGCCTGTGCGCACTTGTTAACAAGTTCCATGCGCTGTTCAATCCCAAAACTGTGTTGCTCGTCAATGACAATTAGGCCAATTTGTTTTGGCATATCAAATTTCTCCTGAAAGAGTGTGTGTGTTCCGACAAGGATATCAACATAACCCAACTTCATGCGCGAGAGAATATCCATGCGTTCTCTTTGTGGTGTATCACCCGTAATCAGTTCACTTCGCACTTCAAGTCCTTTGCAGAATTTACGAATTGTCTCATTGTGTTGCCTTGCAAGCAGTGCCGTTGGCGCCATAATTATCGCTTTTTTACCACACTCAATGGCATTCAAACATGCTATAATAGCTATCAAAGTTTTTCCACTACCTGTCTCCCCTTGGATAATTCTAAACATTTTGCTTGATTTGGCTTGGTCTGCAAAAATGTCCTTTACACACTGAATTTGCTCCTCCGTGAGCTTAAATGGCAAGCTCTTGACAAGTGGACGAACCAGCCGTTTATCTCCTTTTATGGCTGTTCCATGCTCCAAATCAAGGTGTTTGAGCATGATATCCAGCATTTTTTTGTAGATTTCAACCTTTGCAAATTCCAGCTCCTTTCTGTAAATAGAGCCACAGCAGATATCTTCAATTCGTTCTGGAAAGTGCAAATGTGTTAGCGCTTCCTTGAATGTTGGTAGGCCTTCAAGCACACCGTCAAGCTCCGATAAATCCAGTTTGCTGTTGAGGATTTTCTGCACCACCGACACTATTGACATATGACGCAAACCCTCTGTCATTGGATAAATTGTTGAGATTTCATTGAAGTGCATTTGCGTGACATCCATGCCGTCTTCTTCCAGCTGATTTAGCCGACAAAACTTGACAAAACTGGCCGCGCATTTGCTGATAATTTTTGGGTGCATCATGGTGAGTTTGCCTTTACCACCAATGCTTAATTTGCCCTTACAAAACAGCTGCCGTCCGACATAAAATCCTTCCATCATGCGCGGAAATGCATGAAAAAACATCAACTTCACATCCACTCCATCAACGGCCTTGCAACAAATTACGACTGGCCTTTTGCTTATGGCTGCCGTGTAAGAAAAAGTTGGTATTTTTGTAACAATCAATTCAAGACAACAGAGCTCTTCATCAGCTATCTCGTGCAGTCCTTCCACTTTTTTTGCCAGTTCATAATCTGACGGCACATGCATCAAAATATCAATCACACGCTCGCCAGCCAACCTGATTAACTTCTCCCGCACTGCACCAAGTGCAAATTTTGTGCTTGTCAACTTCGTAAAAATTGTCAGTTTGCCCTCATTTTCAGCATCCTCTTGACTGTATTTTTTTAGCAGTTTGATATCTTTTTTGATGCCCACGGTTCACCCTAAAATCAGAAAATAAAATGTCAATTGTGATTTTTCTTTGTTGCGCTATCAAAAAAAGCAAACTTCTTGACATTTCCAATCTTCCATCTATAATCTTTCTGTTTTTTATTTTACTTGTTTTATGAAACTTTTTATTAATAGATCTATACTCGCGCAGCGAGAGAGAGAGAGAGAGTAATTTAAGTTCTTTATCTCTTAAAAAATCTTTTACACTTATAGAACTTTCTATTGTTCTTTTAATATTATCTTTATTAGTTGGTTCTCTTTTAGTTGGAAGACAGATTGTAGATAGAGCTAAAATTCAGAAAATTGTAAGCGAGTTAAGATATTATGATGATGCATTTCAACAATTCTATGATACATACCGTGAAGTGCCAGGAAGTTTTACATACGAAACTTGTATGAAATATGCTGAATTTGAAGGATATGAGTGTGATGACAGTACGTGTACTGGTGATGCACGCGATAAAAAAACTTGGAGAGACCATGCTACTTTTTGCAATTTGTTTGGAATAAGGGGAAGTATTCCAAAAAAAATAATATCAAATCATGGATATATGGATGACCAGTTTTGGGCAGTTTTTGAGGCATCAAAGATAATTGGGGACGCACAACCACGTCGTCGTCCTGCCGGAGCTGGAAATCAGTATTTGAGTTTATATCATAGCAGTGGCTCATGGTCAACTACAACCAGAAAGTCATCTTATTCTGGTGATGTTGTAATTCAAGGTCGTGGTATTCACAAAAAATATCTTGATTACTATCCAAGAAGCAATGCATTACTTGGATATGATTATTTGTTGAAACGCCTTGCTGACAAAAATATGTTATTATTTCATGATAACTTGTCAACTGGCTCAAGAAGGGTTGCAATGGGAACGGCATTAAATGCTAAAATGATGTCAGAACTTGATGCAAAAATGGACGATGGTAGACCAACAACTGGAAGATTGCTTGGTTTAAAAGGTGCATCTGCTTATAATATAACCGATGCAAATTTGTCTGCTGAATATTGCTATGACAAAGCTGGAAACGACATTGAAAAGGCAATTTACAACAACAGCACAGACTTGAAGTATGGTTGCGATTTTGTTTATGTGTTGACAGACGTGAAGTAAATCTTGACTATAAAAAAACATGTCAATTCTCGGATTAATGGCAGAAAAAACGCATTTTGCAAAAATGGAGGAGGAACTCAGAAATAGCTGGGAGAAAGAGGCAACATTCAATGCTTCGGTGGAAAAAAATAAGGATAACAAGGAGTATGTATTCTTTGATGGCCCTCCGTTTGCAAATGGACTGCCACATTATGGCCACTTGTTGACTGGGTTTATCAAGGATATTTATGCTCGCTACCATACAATGAAGGGCGAGAAAGTTGAGCGCCGCTTTGGCTGGGATTGCCACGGTTTGCCTGCCGAAATGGGCGTTGAAAAAACACTTACAAAAAATGAGGTTGAAATCATTGATGAGGACGGCAAAAAGAAGAAGTTCTCCGGCGGCAAGCAAGATATTAAGCACCTAAAACCAAATACCAATCGCAGCCAGATTGACGGTTTTGATGGAATTGAAGAGTTCAACAAATTGTGTCGCGAGGATGTGCAGAGATATACCAGCGAGTGGAAGGAATACGTCAACAAACAGGGGCGCTGGGTGGACTTTGACGGTGGCTACAAAACAATGGAAACGCCTTACATGGAGAGCGTAATGTGGGCGTTCAGCGAGCTCTACAAGAAGGGTCTCATTTACGAGGACTACCGCGTGATGCCTTATTCTTGGAAATGCCAAACGCCTGTCTCCAACTTTGAAACCAAAATGGATAATGCCTACCGCCAACATGAGAGCAAATCTGTGTATTTGAAATTCCGCTTGAAGAAAATTCCTGATTTTATCCAAAAGACATTTCCTAACTGCCAGAATGCCTACATGCTTGCATGGACGACAACACCATGGACTTTACCTTCTAATTTAGCACTTGCAGTCAATGGAGGAATTGATTACACCGCTTTTGAAAAAGACGGAAATGTCTATATCTGCGCTGAGGCACAGAAGGAGAAGATGAGGAAGATTATGGGGTGTTAGTAGGTTTTTGCGCGGCGCGGAGCGCGTTTGGCCGCCGAGCGGGTCGGGGCGGAGCCACGACAGGAGAGCGAGGCGCAGCCAAATGGCGAGGGCGTGGCCTCGGGCAGCGCAACACAAATCTGTGACTAACAAAACTGAATATCCTGAAACGCCGTAAAATCAGCAATCAAGTTGTCTGGAATGTCCTTGGGGATGTGCCATTTGTCATCTACAAAAAAGATCTTCGCATTAATATTCTTCGCAAATGTTGCGTCTGATGAAGAGTCGCCAAACATCCACACAGTGCTTGGATTGACATCAAACTCACCAATATCATCTTCACTTTTTATCTCATCAAGTGCAAGTTGAAACATCTCCTTGTCTGGCTTTTTATGTCCATCATGTGCTCCAATTATGGCATGCATGTAAGGTGCAAAACCAAGGCGCTTCACCTCTGGCAAAACGATATGCCGTGGCTTGTTGCTTATGATTGCTTGATAAATCCCATTGTGATAGGCATATTGCACAAATTCTAGCGCACCCGACAGTGGATAAACCAAATTTTGTGAGCATGCACTATAACCAAATTCGTATTCTGCATGGATTTGTGGTTCAAATTTCTCACCAAACAATGCCGCCAATACAGTTGTGAACTTGCTTTTATTTATCACCTTCATGTCTTTTTTTGTCCGCAGTGGAATATGATATTTCTCGCACAAAATATTCAATGCATCCATATAAACCTGCTCCATTGCCACAAGCGTATCATCAAAATCATAACAGATTATCTTTGGCTTTGGATAGAGCATAAACGCACAGCTGACATTATAACGCACTTGCACAGAAAATCAAGTATTACATTTTGGTGTTGCGCTGCCCGCGGCCACGCCCTCGCCATTTGGCTGCGCCTCGCTCTCCTGTCGGCGCTCCGCCCCGACCCGCTCGTCGGCCAAATGCGCTCCGCCCCCGCGCAACGCCTACCCAAAGCTATAACAATCAACATCCACCTTCAACTGAATATTCCTTGGCACCTCAATGCTCTTCCTAAACTTATTTAACGCACTTATGACATTCATATTCTTATCCGCCTCAATGAGAAAACTATAACGATAACTGCGTTTGAGATAATGCATGGTGCTCTCGCGCGGGCCCAGTAGTTTAGCATTCTGTGGAAGGAACTCCTTCAACTTTTGACCAATAAAATCTGCATATTGACGCGCATGCTCCTCAACTTCTGCTGCAACAATGATGGAAATAAACCTTGCATATGGCGGCAGATTGAACTTTTTGCGCTGCTGGATTTCCTCCTTGTAGAACATTTTCATGTCATGATTTTTGATATTTTGCAGAACTGGATTGCTGTTATTGGATGTCTGAATTAGCACCTTGGCACCAGATAACTCACGGCCAGCCCGCCCAGATAGCTGAAACAACAACTGAAACATGCGCTCGTAAGCCCTGAAATCACCGTCAACAGTCATGCGGTCGATGTCAAGGACAATTATAGCAGTCAACCGCGGAAAATGGTGCCCCTTTGACATAATCTGCGTGCCAATGATAATATCCACATCTCCCTGCTGGATTTCTGCGGACAACTGCTCTATATCCCCCTCCTTGGTGATTTCATCACTGGAAAAAAGCAGTGTGTTGACTTTCCTCTCCATCTCCTTTTCAAGGCCAGATTTTTCAATCCAATCATTGATTTCCTGCTGCAACTGCTCCACACCAACGCCCTTATTTGGTTCCAGATGCTTGCTACCGCACTCCTGACAAGCAAACACATCGCGCATGATGTAGCCGCAATAGTGGCATTTCAACTCGCCACGCTTGCGGTGATATGCTAACAGATTGTCGCAGTTCTCACACTTGGCTTCAAAACCGCAATCTTTGCATTGCAAAGTCCTTGAATATCCTCGCCGATTGATAAAAATCATGGCCTGTTCGCCCTTTTTGACTGTCTCCCTGATTAACTCTCTGGCCTCTGCACTGATACATCCTGCTTTTCCACCAAGCGCATTGGGAATTAACCTAATTTCTGGTGGATTTGAATGAAAAAACTGTGTTTTGAGTTTGAATAGCTGGTATTTATCACTAATCACGTTTGCTAATGTCTCAATGGATGGCGTGGCAGAAGAGAGAATGACCGGCAAGGTTTCATACTTTGCGCGCAAAATTGCCATGTCCCGCGCATGATATACCGGCACCTCGTCCTGCTTGTAGGACAAGTCATGTTCCTCATCAATAACAATCAACCGAAGATTTTTGTATGGCAACAACAGTCCCGAGCGCGCCGAGATGACTATTCTTGCCGTCCCGCGAATGATTGCTTCGTAATATTTCTTTTTGTTTGCGGCTGTTACGGATGAATGCCAAATCAGTGGCTCATATCCGCACACCTTGCAAACTGTTTCAATCAACTGGTTTGTGAGCGCTATTTCAGGAACCATTAGGAGGACTTGTGCTGTTGCATCTTGTTGAAGGACTTTTTTTACCAGTTCCAAAAACACAAATGTTTTTCCACTTCCCATTATTCCTTGCAGAACAGAGACATTAAATCCATCCAGCTTTATTGCATCTGCTACGGCTTGTTGTTCTTCTGAGAGAGTAATTTGCTCTGCATTTGCAATCATTTCCTGACGCTTTTTGTCGGGTTTGATTTCTGCCAGTGCACGCTTTTTGTTCATCCAGCAATTTGGAATAACCAGTTGCAACAACCTCTCCTTGTCAATCACGTTATAAAACGCCATTTTGTCTATGAATTGCAGGAAATTTTCACTCAACAGTTGTGGTTCAATAATTTCACTGATTGGTTTGAGCTTTTCATATGGCAGTTCGCACTCTCTAAAAGAGACATTTCCGTCTTGCAGTTGGGCCTCTTGGATTTCTAACACAATGCCAAACAAAATCTTATTTCCAAATCCAACTTTTACAAGCGAACCAATGATTTTGTCCTTTAAACCGGCATCAAATGAGTAATAAAAGCATCTGCTCTGTTGGCCAAAGCAATATATTCCTGCAAGATAGATTGTCTTTGCCTGTTGACCCGTGATAAGTTCAATATCCGTTTTCTGTTTTGTAGAAAAAAGTGTTTGTTTTGAACTTTTTTTTGGCACAGTTGGTAATATTGTGGGAATTTTTATTGTAAAATTTTATTTTGTTGTTGCGCTGCCCGAGGCCACGCCCTCGCCGTTTGGCTGCGCCTCGTTCCTCGTCGGCCAAACGCGCTCCGCGCCGCGCAACAAAAAAATTCATTTTCCATTTGCAATATTTTTTTTGGTTGTTATAATGCAAATGTATTTATAGTTTATTATGCCAAAAGAATCTTCATTGGATATTTTGTCAAATTCAGCAAAAAAGTTTTTCAGTTCATACAAAAAAAATGACAATCAACAGACAAAAACGATTGATGAACTCATGAAAGAACAGCAAAGACAAAACGCTTTGATAGCATCAAAAAACGAGAACCGTCTCAAAAAAACACAGAGTATCGCCTAATCCTTTCCGATTGGTTTCATGTTTAGCATTGGCCCAATGGTGGAGATAACTTGCCCCATGGTCTTTCCAAGCATGCTTGCACGGATATACCAGCTGTTTGAGGCATCAACTTTTGGTGTATCAAGCATAATATAGAAGACATATTGCGGATTATTCATTGGTGCTGCCGCGATAAATGACAACACCATTGCATTACGGTCATAACGTCCATTGCGAAGCTGAATTGCAGTCCCAGTTTTCCCGCCAATGTCGTATTGGTCAATGTATGCACTCTTTCCACCTCCACTATTTATTACCTGCCGCATAATGTCCTTGAATGTCTCAAAATTCTCCTCATCAAGATAGTGATAATTATACCCCTCTACATCTTTCGGGTTTGTCGCCAGGAAAGTTGGCCGTACCGGCTCATTTTTCAATAGTGACGCAATAGCCGTAACAAAATGCAGTGGCGTGACCGCAATGCCGTGGCCGTATGAAATTGTCACGCCGTTTGTGAAAGTCCAGCTTTTTGGATAAATCGGCTTGCCAAGCTCTGGAAGTTCGGTGTTTAACTTTTTTAACAGACCAAGATTTGCAATGAAAACAAACTGATTTTTCAGATCAATATCCTCCATCACCTTCGCGCAACCCACATTTGAAGAGTAGCGAATGATGTCAATCAAGTTCAGTTCACCACCTTTTGCTTCCTTTTTGTCAATGTCATGGATGGTAAAATTTCCCAGTTGGTAGGCCTCGCGCTTGTATTTCTTATACGGCGAAACCCCTGATTGCAATGCAGTGGCCGCGAGTATCAACTTGAAGACCGAACCAAGTTCATAGACACCGTAGGAGTAGCGGTTAAATAGCGCCGAAGACGAGCATGTAGAGTAGGAATTAAAATCACAATCTGGTAGGCTAACAGCAGAAATGACCTCGCCCGTATGGATGTTCATTATGATGCCCGCGGCGCCTTGTGAGTTGGTTTCCACCATCTTTTGATGGAGAATATCGCGCATTACAGTTTGACTGCTGCCGTCAATGGAAAGTCGCAGTGGCTCGTTGTCAACCGTCCTCAAATATGAATTCATGCCTTTTTCAATGCCAGAAACACATCTGTCAGAGGCCGAGCAGTAGCCCACAACACTGTTTGCCGAGCGCGATGTATAAAACCTTTTCTCTGTATTTTCAAATAGCAAACCTTCAATGCCAGCGTCAACGAGTGCTTGTTTTTGTTGTATTGACAACCCACTTTTGATAAAAACCACCTTGCCATTTTCTTTTCGTTTGTTAAGTTTCTCCAAAATTTTCTTCTTATCTGTGATTGCATTTGGCACAATTTTGTTGATTTTGTCAATGTCTGATGACGGATTTTCCATCCTTGATGCCTGCAAATAGAGGTCATAAACCACAATATTTCTTGCTAAAACCTTGCCATTTCTATCGGTAATTTCCAATCTGTTGAAAGGCTTGTTATCTATGTTATAGCGCAATGTTTTGTGTGCATAAACGTCTTTTGTCAGAAGAAATGTCAACCGCACCGCAAGCAGTAAAATAAATATCACAACAGCAATCAAAACCATTTTTGAACGTCCAATAATTGAATAGCCATCCTCATGCTCGTCAGCCGGAACAAGTGATAAGATGTATGAGAATACCAGTATTTTTATCTTCGTAACAACCTTGACAATTCCTCTGCAAAGCAATCTGTTGATGTAGAAAAATATCCTCCATGCCTTCATTTTTCCTTCACTTTTCCCCTCACCGACAATCGCGTTGGCACGCCGAGCAAGTCAAACTCGCGATAAAGCCAGTTTTTCAATGCCTCAATTTTTGACACCGTTATCTTCTTCTCGTTCAGCCCACTAAATGCTACAAATGTCGGCGGTCGCACCTTGATTTGATTGATGTATTTTATTTTCAATTCTTGCACTATTCCCGGCCGTTTATATGCATCCGCAATCGCTCTATTGAAGCGCCCTGCGCCGATTTTTGTGTTCCATTTATCATACAGCGCAGCCAGCTCCGCAAGCATGTCACTGAGGTTATCATCATGCAGCGCCGAGCACGTAAAAAACACAATGCCTTTCACCTGCGCGATGGACTTCCTGATGCGCTCTTTCAGCATGTCAATCAGCTTTTCGGCATTCTCCTTGACATTGTCAACCAAGTCCCATTTGTTGAAGCAAATCACTAAAATCCTGCCCTCATTGCAGATTTTCTGACAAAGCGTCAAGTCCTGCTCTTCCAGCGCCACCGATATATCCATTATCATCACTGCAACATCCGCAAACTGCAAGGCCTCAAAGCTCTTGTCTACTGATGCCAGCTCCAAGTTGTCTCCCTCTTTGTGCCTTTTTCTGATGCCAGCAGTGTCAATCAGGACAAACTCTCTGCCGCCACATGTGAACGGAATTTCCACCTTGTCCCGCGTTGTGCCCGCAATCTCACTGGCAATAACCCTTTCCTCACCCAGCAACTTATTCAAAAACGTTGACTTCCCAGCATTTGGACGCCCTAAAATAGCTATGCGAATTTTGTGGCTGACATCTTCAACCTGTTCCTGCTCATCCTCGTGTGCCTGCTTGTAGAGCTCATATTCCAGCAACAGCGCTTCATATAAATCTCCGATTCCAAGGTTGTGTGAGGCAGAAATCAGTATCGGCCTGTCAACAAGCTGGTATAGATTGTCGATGTCAATGTTGTTTGCATTTTCGGCCTTGTTGATTACCGTGATAACCTTTTTCTCATGCTTGCGGAGTAGGTTCAGCACTTGCATGTCTGTGTCAATTACGCCAACTTTTCCGTCAATCACAAAGATACAAATATCCGCATTTTCAATACTCCTCACGGCCTGCTGGAACATCTGTTTTTCAATGACATTTTTTGTCCTCATGCCAGTAAATTCTATACCCGCCGCATCAACAAACTTTGCTTTGATGTCAAAAAAGTCGGCCACAACCTCATTTCTGTCGCGAGTTACACCAGCGACGTTTGCAACTATTGCCTCCTGTCGCTTGCCGACAATTCTATTGAAAAGTGTGGTCTTACCAACATTCGCGCGCCCAACTATTGCAATAGTAAAAATACTCACTTTGCGAGCGTTAAAACTATTTCACAAAAAGCAAGTTTTTATGCTCCGTTCAAACAAGCTATTGATTTATGTTGCGCCGCCCGCGGCCACGCCCTCGCGGTTTTTATCCTCCTCGCTCCCATGTCGGCGCTCTCGCGCCTCCCCGCTCGGAGTAAAAACTCGCTCCGCCCCAGGCGCAACAAAATCAATACAAAAATTTAACACAACAAGTTTTTAACAATTTCTGACACTTCCTCCAATATATCATCTAATTTCTGTTGTTCCTCGTGAGTGAATTTTGACAGAACATATGCAGCAACATCAT
>JAFUUN010000036.1 GCA_017477855.1 Rickettsiales bacterium
AAAGTTTTCTTGGTATTGCTGCTATTGGCATCAATTATAGGTCTTGGCTTCCTGTTGTGGAAGAATACACAGAAAACTACCGAGCAAAAACCAGAGTCAAAACCACACGACGACAAGCCAAATACACAGCCAGAGCAACCGCAAGTAAAGCAGGAAGAAGTAACAATAACACCAAAGAGTTCTGAGACTCCTGGACCAATAGATACAAAGGAAGGTCAGACGGTGCAACCAGTTTGTCCAGAAGGTCAGAACTTGCAGCTAAATGTAGATGCAGATAAAGTGAATTTAGGTGGGGATGTTGGACAAATAACGCAAGATGCAAAAGATGCTATTAACCTTGAAAATGTCGGTGTTCACAACAAACTGATAAGTGAAAGCGGTAAAGTCATTGATACACGCAGAATAGAAATAAACGGTGATGAAATAGCTGCAAGAGATTGGAATGGCAAACTGTCCGATGCCACAGTATACCGTGGTACAATACAGAATGGAAAAGCTGTAATTAATGGAGAAACGTATACTATCGCAAATGAAAGTGGAAAGGCATATAGTGATGGCGCAATAGACCTTGCAAGTCAGACATCATATAGCAGAAATAGTGATCAAACTTTGTCAACAGACTTTGGAACTCTAAAACAGGAATTTCATACTAACCCAAACAATACATTTACACTCAACACAATGACCGAAAAAGGAACAGTCATAGCGAGCAACACAGTTGATGATATTTCCAACAACGCCACAATGCAGAATATGCTGAAAGAGAGGTTGAATGACACTTCAATCAGTAAAGGAGAATACAACAGAATTATGGACGCTCTTGATGATGGAAAACTGAACAATTCTTACTTGCAGGAAATCAACAACAGTACAACTTACTCATTAGAGAACAGTAATAATATTGGAAACGGTGCAGGTTATTAGAATTCAATACAGCAAAAAACCTCCCACTCAACTGAGCGAGAGGCAATTTTCATTTTAGATAATCAAAAGATTTTTAGAAAATCAAAAGATTATTTTTGAGCAACAAGGTTTTTAATACTCTTGTTCAGTCCCTTGACTGCGTACATCCATACAAACACCGCAACCAAGAAGAAACAAAATGCCAATGCCGTGTAAGCACTTGCAACTGTTGTTCCCATGATCATACAGATAATTGACTGTATTGCAGCACCCGAACCTTTTCCAAGACGTCCACCAGCAACTTCAACAGCAGCTTTACCTTTTGATTTTAACTCAACGTCAAGAGGTATGTAAGCTTGCTCTTTTGTTGTATCAAACAGTGAGTATTTTGTTGCCTTTGTGCAGATAATAGCACCAGCTCCAACAAACACTGCAACTGCAACTGGGTTTGTAATCATGCCCTTTACAGCATCAGCTCTTCCTCCCATAATCAAGATGAAGAAGATTGTACCAACAATCAACAATACAGCAGGTGTTAAGATAGCTCCAAAAAACCAACCTAATTTTCTCAAAATTTGAGACGCTAAGAACCAGCTGAATATGATGGTCAAGAAACCAGTCCACGCAGAGTAGCTACCCATGAATGAGTTCATACCTGCTTTATTACCAGCAAAGTGGTTTTTCAACTGCTCCTTCCATTGAACTTCAAGCAAGTTGATTGAAATACCGTAGCAGATAACCAACAATGCGATAAATCCAAGATGTTTAGATGTAAAGATGATTTTGAAGCTTTCTGCCAGACCTGGCTTTTTCTTCTTTGCTTTTTTCTGACTGTCATCCAATGGCGCCTCAGCAGGCAAGACAATACGGTTCAAATACCAGTTGCATCCCATTGAGATTAAACCAACCAACAATACAATAAACATTTCAACTTTAACCAATGCGTTCCAATTTGCATCACCTGGCAAAGCAGCTTGTAAAGCTTTTGCAATGACACCAACTAAAATCAATGACACATTTGACGCAACAACGAACAATGCAAAAAATCTCTTTGATTGCTCCATCGAAACAACCTGGTTAACGAACTGCCAGAATAAAATCTGAATTCCGACCGAACCCCACAATTCTGCCAAGATGTAGAACAATGAGTAAGACCAGTAAATTCCCAAGTCAAAGAAACCCTTTGAGTGTGGGTGGTTTTCGTGAATTGCATCAATCACGTTTTGGCTCAAATGGAAATACTCAAAATTTGGATTAATAATAAACCCAAAAATTACAAAGTATGCCAAGAAAGGAATAATAATAACATAGAAGAGGTTCTCTCTACTAAACTTATTACTCAACTTTACGAAGAGCATAAAGAACAAGATTGCAGCAGGCGTGACACAATACGTTTTCAAGAAAGTAATGATACCAGCACCAGCAGCATTCACAACCAACACATCCTTCATATTACGAAGAAGTGTATAATTCATAATCATACAGAACATAATTCCTGCAAACGCAAAGAATTTTTTGAACTCATGATTATAAATAGGAAACAGGAAAGAACGAATCTTTCCAAAAGTTTGAACACTATCAGACATAATCAAAAACTTTTGATCAGTTTAACGTGTTTTTTAATTTGCAAGGGGGTGAAAAATTATTTGCAGAAGAATGTGTAATTCTTTCCGCCATGTGTAATTTTTGTGGTTGAAGGTTTAGTATTTACGCTTTTTTTGTTACCGTTTATAACTTTCAAACCTTCAACCTTAAAATAACCACCTTGTCCAATTTCTGTATCAATCTTCCCCGTTTTATCATTAAATCTAAATGTGCAATTATCACGTTCCTCTTTTTTATCAAACATCCAAAGTTTTTTGTGTCTTACCGACCCATTCTTAGCCAATTTCAGCTTCTTTTGAACACACTTCTTTTCCTTTTCTGATTCCTCATCGTCCTCATACACTTCATTTATTGTGTCTAATACCCCAGGGATTTGTACGTGGTTATTATTAATAGGTGGTTCGTCTTGTCTTTCTTTGTTTCCTTGTGTTGTTTGATTATCGATATCTCTGTTACGATAAATAATTGAATCTTTTACACCAATTAAATGCCTGGCTACTTCATAGGGGTAGTCAACAGTACCAATAAACTTTCTATAATTTAACTTCACTGAGTTAAAATAAATATCATCAATATCAAATACATTAATGTTACTTTCAAAATTTAGTTTACTTTCCATTTTTTTCAATTCTTCTGCCACCTCTTTCTTAAATTTTTCATCTTGAATCATAATCCATATAAATTTCAAACCACAACAAGAATAACAAAAAAAAAAAAACAATCAACAATTTCTTTGCATTTAATTTTTCACCTTCCATAAAAGAGAGATGTTGGCTCAACTTCAAGCATGGAAAATCAAGGCAATCATCTGGGATGTAGATGGCACGCTGGCAAATTTGAACCATGCGTATTATTGCTTCATCAAAAATCATCAGCAGTTCAGGGAGCATTTTTGTGGCTTACGATACAAGAACCTTGACAAGGCGCTGCCGATTGACCCTGCATATGGTGCAATGGAGTTGAAAACGCATCCTACCCTCGGCGCCGAACTTGATAAGGTTTTCTGTGCGAGCGATGATTATTACTTTGACAGACCACTTTATTATGGGACGGAACATGTCTTGAAGAAGCTTGACAAAATGGGGTATCAGCAATTTATCCTATCAGCTGGATTCAACACGGACAAAAAGATGCAGCTACTAAATCAACTGTTTGGCGCGATGCCGTTCATCAAGATTGAGGTCGTGGAGCATGACAAAAATGGGATGGAACAAGGCAATACAAAAGAGGCCAGAATTGTCTCCCTGTGTGAGAAATACAACCTAAAACCAAGTGAAGTTGTGCTAGTTGACGACAGGATTTACAATATCCACTCTGCACTCAAAGCCGGCATCCATGCAATCCGTTTTAGGAGTGAGTTCACCACGCCAAATCCACATGATTTGAAGAATATTCCGGAGGCGTTTGACATACGAGAATTCTTATATTAATTGCTTATCACACACAAACAGTGCTCACATCTTAACTTTTCTAATTAAAACACAATTGATAATAGCACACCGCAAAGCATGTGCAGTGAACTTGTTGACAGAAATATTGGTTCTAAAAAAGTATTGCAAAGTTATTGAACGCATGTTGCTTGGATGCCGATTACTTTGATTGCATTTAACAGCATGATTAAAAAAATATTTTAATAGCATGTGCTGAGGTGGTTTTCATGGTTGTTCATATCATCTTGATGAACATATTAATGATAACAACATGTTGGTTTTGATCATCAATATTGGCAATATAGCCATCTAATGTATCAAACTGCTGATTATCCAGCTAATACATCTTGATAAAGCAATATATGTTTCAGATACAAATCAAAAATACGGTTGCGATATCATATTGTAATATCATCAAAGTAATGGAAGATGTGAAATAGCCCCACTTGACAATTATTTGTATTAAAATAAAGTGAGCTGATGGTACCAAAAAAGTTATTTACAACTTCAATGTTGTACACTTGTTTGTTTGCGCTGGTGGGCATACAGAAGGCGCAAGCGGCGATGGACTCTAATCTGATCGGAGACAGAAATAACAGCGGGTTGAATGTTAAGTATGTTGAAGGTTTTGATGACGGAAGCGCCCAAAATGCTGATATGGCACCACAATCGGATCCAGATGGCAATTTGGAAGATGGTATTGACCCAGAGATTGTAAATAACCAGCGGGCTTATTCTCGTAAGCAAAGATTGACGAAAGAGCAAATTGCCAGATTGTCACAGCAAGCCAAGGGATATAAATATTATGACATGAACGAGCGCGGAAATGTCTACATAGACAATTCGGGCAACAGTATGCGCGGTTTTGGTACAAAAAAAAGCATCAATCTTGAAGTAAAGGATTCATCAAAATCAAATATTGGAATTGCAAATAACAGCATGAAAGAGGCCTTCCGATGCTACAACAACGGTGATTACGAGCTGGCACTTTATCACTATCGTTATGCATTGGAGCACAATCATAATAACCCAGATATTGCATTTGGACTTGGTTCAACATATCAAAAGTTGCGTCAATACGACCAAGCCATTGAAATGTATAAACCACTCTTGAAAAATGGCTACGAGCGCAAAAAAGTGATGTCAAATTTGCTGTTTGCAATTGAGAATAAGTCATATGATGATGCCTTGCAAACACTGACAGAGATTGACATGAAGACACCAGGGTATGCTGATATTGTTGCACAAATTGGTGTTGTAAACATTCAAACTGGTGACTACAAGAAAGCAATATCTGCACTTGTTAGAGCCAACGATATAGCACCAACAAATGCACTGATACTTTACAACTTAGGCTATGCTTACGACAAAGACAATAATTATGACTACGCAAAGCACTTCTATGAACAAGCAGTAAAATATGGAATAGAACACAACATAACATCAAAAGATTTCAGTGAATTGAACGAGCGCATTGATTATCTCGGAAAGGCCATTAAAGCTCAATTAGAAAGCGCAAAATGACACAACGAAGACCATTAGTTCACTTCTTGACGAATTATGTTACGGTACATGATTGTGCCAATATTTGTTTGTGCGCCGGTGCATCTCCAATCATGGCGGATGAAGAAGGCGAGGTTGCAGAAATAACTAAGTTTGCCAAGGCGCTGGTTGTGAATATTGGAACTATAAACGTCAGAACGGCCAAGGCAATGTTGCTTGCTGCAAAAACGGCCAATACCATAGGCATTCCTGTTATTGTTGATCCGTGTGGAGTTGGTGTTTCAAAGTTCAGAAATGATTTCATCAAAGAGTTTTTAGGCAGTGTGAAAGTTGCTGTCATTCGTGCAAATGCAAGTGAGGTGGCTGCTATATTATGTGAAACCAAAACATCAAACGGTGTTGACAGTAATCTGCAAGCATCATCTGACTACAAGATTGACTTGGCAATGAAGTGCGCAGAAAAGTATCAATGTGTGTGCTATATGTCCGGTGAATATGATGTCATCTCTAACGGAGTGGACATATTTTCTCAAAAAGGTGCAGGTAAGTTTTTGACAAACATCACTGGGGCAGGATGCATGTTGACAGCTGTCGTTGGTAGCTTTTGTGCAAATTCAACGGATTATTTTAATACCACAATCTCGGCATGCAAGTGGTATAAGAGGAATATCAAGAAATTTTTGAGAAAGAGGTAGAATTGTAGCGGTGCGTAGGCGTGGAGCGCGTTTGGCCGACGAGGAACGAGGCGCAGCCAAACGGCGAGGGCGAGGCACCGGGCCACGCAACGCAAAAAAAGTGTGTTTTTTTGGATAAATGAAAAAAAGTGTGCCCGATGCGAGTCGAACGCACGACCTACAGCTTAGGAGGCTGTCGCTCTATCCAGCTGAGCTACGAGCACGCACTTCCTTGTCAGACAAGTTATTTTAATTTCAAGTGTCAAGACAATAAAAAGATTTTGTTGCGCCGCCCGAGGCCACGCCCTCGCCATTTGGCACCGCTACGCTCCTCCTCGCTACGCTCGGCGGCCAAATGCGCTCCGCGCCGCGCAACAATTATTATTTGATTATTATTTTTTTATCTTACACACATCAACATAAGTTTATGCATCACCACTTTCACATCAAGGATATTTCATCAAATAAATCAACATTATTGAGAACAGTCATTTTCACATTCGGACACTACTGGATAGATGTGTTAAGCAACCATTTCATCACCGGTGCATCAATAAAATCAGCCATGGTCGCGAGTGTAGCCGGGCCGATACTCAACGCAATTTGGTATTATGTGCTTGACAGGATGTTCTTTAACTATATTTTATCAAAGCATAAGAGATGTTAGCCTCTTCCACTGCACTGACATCTTGCTTTATTGTATTCATTAAGTGAGTAGTTTGGATTTCCATGTTGCATTGGCCTCGCAGGATAATTCTGGTTGTAGGCATTATTCATAGCTTTTTGTTGCTGCTTATTTAACTTTGCTGGCGTTTTAATACCAATTTCATGCTCAGAAAATCCTGGTTTTGTTCCTGCCTTTTGTAAATGTTTTATACCATACTCAAAACCACGTCTCGTTTTTTTTTCTGTATCATTAATTACCATCTGAGCTGCTTCATTAATTTTCATAAGACCTCTGTGTATTTTCTTGGCCTCTTTATTATAACCCATTTGTTTCAAAGACCTGCAAAGTGATATAATTCTCGGAATCATTGTTAAAACTTGTATGGCTAATACTCCAATCATTATTGCAGGATTGGACATTATGGTTGGACTAAAAAAAGCCACTGCCGTCAATGACATTGATGCAACCGACAATGCCGTTGTGATTGTTCCAAATGTTTTGTTTTTCTTATCAATAGAGCTGTCTTTTTCTTTAATTCCTTTTGCAATACTGTTGTAAAGCTCAACATCCTTTTTTGTGCATGATGGGTGTGATAATCTATAAACAACTGCCGCCTGCATTACGTCTTCACGCCGCATTACGAGTTTTCCACTTTCATCAAACTCAGTTTTAGCTCCCAATTGTTTTGCGCAGTTCATGAAATTTTGCGCTACGCCTGGATCTATTTTTTTGAGATCAATTGTGATTTCATCATCAATTGAAGCAGCAAACAGTTGTCCTCCCATGGCCAATCGCAATGGATCTGGATCTGTTGGTGCAAGAATATAAGTATCCCAACTTCGCTGTATTTCTGCAAACGAAGTTTTTCCTGCCTCAAGAGCATATTTCTGATCAAAAAAATCAGCCATGTTTGTTGCAAGAGTTTCAACTGGAACTTGTGGTATACTTCCTGGATCAATTCCGATATCTTTAGCTATTTCCTGTGCAAGGTTGTAATATTGTGTATCTAACTTACTAAATGATGCTGGTGGCGCCGGTGGTGCAACGTTTGCTGGTGGTTGTGCAGGCGCATTAATTGACATATGTATCTATATCTTATCTAAAATATGTAAAATTGTCAAATTTTTTGATAAAAAAATGCGTTTGTATTACCCTCCCCACTCCCCCCACCACTACAAAAAAAAACAAAACAAAATAAAATAAGAGCAAGATTACATATGTGTGGTTGAGTAGCACAGGGCGCATTTGCTTAAAATGGCGCAGTAAGGAGGATAAAAATGGCAAATGTGTAGCTTTTATCAATGCAACAAAAACAAATCTTGACTTTTATACTATTAAAAAAAAATTCAAATGTGGTTTACACTCCATCAAAGCGACAATTGCAAATTGGCGAAGAAATAAAAAGACATACATCTGTTTGGCTCAATGACATGATTGATGCAAAAATGGATAATGACTTTTTAACCATAATGCGCGCAACTGTTAGCAAGGATTTGAAATACTGCAAGATATATTATAGGTGCAAAATTGCTAATAAAGACAATTTTCAACATATACTTGATGGATGTGTAAATAAAATTGCAAATTTGACTTATAAGCAACTAAAATTGCGTGTTCGTCCTGAGATACGTTTTTGTTTTGATGAAGTTCTTGAACTTCTTGATAAGGTTGAAAAAACGTTGAAAGATAACCATATTGATTACAAAAATGGGGAGGAATAAGTTTATCAATAACAAAAAATACCAGCAAGTACTTGCTAAAAAATCATTAGGACAGAACTTTTTGCAAGATATTTCTGTTGTTGAACGCATTTGCGAGAGCACTAAAATTGCTGGCAAAACCATTCTTGAAGTTGGTCCCGGAACTGGTTTTTTGACGAAACAAATCATAAAATTAATACCAAAAGAACTTATTTTGATAGAAAAAGATAACAGGATGATTGATATTTTGAATGGCCTGATTGGCGTCAACCAAGACGTAAATATCAAATTGTTCAATGAGGACGCACAAATGTTTAATTTATTTGAACATTTTGACAAAAAAATCACAATTATCGCAAATTTGCCATATAATATTGGCACTACGCTCGTAATGAACTGGGTTGAACAAATTGAACAAATTGAACAAATGGTTTTGATGCTACAAAAAGAAGTTGTTGAACGACTTTGCGCCAAGCCAAACAGTGGCGACTATGGCCGAATTCCAGTGCTTGTGCAGTCTGTTTGCGATGTTGAACATTTATTCGATGTCCGTCCAGAGTGCTTCAATCCGCAGCCAAAAGTTATGTCAGCAGTAGTAAAAATAACGCCAAAACAAGCTGCTGAGCAACCAACAAAGGAAGAATATAAATATCTCAGTTTGCTATGTAAAATAGCGTTCTCACAGCGACGAAAGAAACTTGTAAATGTGTTAAAAAATGACGCAAATTTTCAAAATAAGTTCAAAAATTTTGACATTTGTGCTTTCATTCCCGCAGATGCCCGCGCTGAAAACATCACTATCAGCGAATACCTCAAAATAGTGCGTGAGTTCCTAAAAACTAAACCCAAAGGTCAATAAATTCCGTGTCACTGTCGTTCTTGATGTTAAACCTTCTATTCTCAATGACTTTTTCTGCACCGTTGCTCCTATTGACGCTCACAATTTCAAGGTCATAAGCGCCCGGCCCAACGCTGTCTGAGCCCACAAAAATGTTTGATGGCAACGACACCCACTGACGAATATCATACATTCCGCTGTCCTCAATGGACTGTCTGCAAACCTCAAAACCAGCTACGGCAAGCACAGTATTCATATCCACGCCACTTGAAGCACGCCCGCCATATACATAGCCATATGATCTTGAACTCCTGCTTCGGCTTGACATAATCATGTTATAGGCTGTCGTCAGACAGGCAATATATTTGGCTTCGGCGGCGGCAATAATGGATGCATGGATGCTATCAATTTTCTCCTGGAACTCATTGTATGCAATCTCCGATATCGGCTCCGCAAGCACAATCTTGTTCCGCTTGACAACACTGCCATTCTTTTTTATCCTATAATAATACTTGTATTTCGGCGCTTTGACCTCTACATAAGGCAACTCAACATATATCGGTCTGTTCCGCAAAACAAGCGTTGCAACACTCATCAGGTGCACTCTGGTACCTAAACTTATCCCAGTTATGTCCTTTTTTTTAACCTTTTTTAGTGCCACACCATCCTCACGCAGGATAATCTGCAAATTAACTTTTTTGTCATGCTTCAACCTCTCAATTTGCCTGTCCGCAAACTCGTTGATGTCTTTGACATACTCATTATTTTTGTCAATAAACCTTTGGCGCACATCCGGCTTGTCAAGGTTTTTCACAAAATTGTCGCTATTTGTGTTAAAAAGTTTATACACCGCCATCCTATTTAAGACCACGTCTTTGGCATCTTCGTAAAGGTGCTTAGCAGTTTGCAGATCATATCCGCCGCCAATTTTTTCACTGATAAACGCGCCCCACAACTTCATTAGCAGATCATCAATGTAGAGCCGATCATCCTTCGCGATGTTCCTGCTTTTCATCCAGCTATGCCATTCCAAAATGCTTGACCTTGCGGAATACAATTTTTGTCGTTTCTCGCTTGGCGACATCTCTTTTTTTTGCATTACACCCACTGGTCTGCATTGTCCTTCGCTGAAAACATGGTAGTTGGCAAGCGAGCGGTAAAATCTTGTCAAGGAATTTTCGTAGCTTGTCCCATAATAAGTGTCCTGGCCGAGGCTCAACGCTGATGCAATTTTGTCAGAAATGTCAACTGTATATTGATTTTTTGTTGTCTCGAAGGCCTTGTCAAACCACTCAACAGCACCACAATAATTGCCATTGACAAACTGTGCATTCCCATTCTCCAACTCATTCAAATATTCCGATTCCTCACCAGGCAAAAAGTTCTTCTTTGATGTGATTTGTTCAATTTTTTTTGCATCTTTACTTGCAACGGCACTTATCAAGAGTTGCTGATTTTCACGGTACTCATGGCTAGCACACCCACATAATAAGAGTACAAAAACTGCGCTGGCAAAAAAATGGCGCATATTACCAGCGGTATCCCGACCTTTCCGAATACTTTGAAACCTTATATCTGCCCCTCATTTTCTCCACGCCGCTTTCAATGTCAGTTACGCGGAGGTTTACTGAATATTCCTTCAATGTTTTTCCAGCAAACATTTCTGGCTTCATATTGACGTTTCCAAAAATTATCATGTCTGCGCCGGCTGCCTTGCCAATACTTTTCACATCTTTAGCATTAACCATTCCATCATTTTGGTATCTAATTTCTTTCAAAATTCTGTTTCTTGCTGCCTCGTCTATAAGCACAACTTCGCCACCAGCAGAAAGCTCATTCAGCAACTCATCATTCAAATCTTGAATTGGGAAATAAGCGTCGGCCGTATTATTCTGTATTTCAGCAACAAATAGTTTTGGTTTCCTACCTTGGAATGTTTTCAAATATTGTTGATAACCTTTGTGCTGCAACATTTGCTTGATGATTGAATTCACGGCATTTGTTGTATCAGTTGCAAGCCATCCATCAGTTATCTCGTTGGCCATTTCATCGCCCTGAGCTGTTGTCATCCTCTGTGCCTTCATTGAAGGACCACATGCAGTCAATACTGACGCCATGACGACCAATGCAAGAAAATCTATTTTTTTCATACCAACAAACTATCAATATTAGATTTTACGTATTCAACCACGCGCGCCTTCATCTTTTCAATAGCCTGTTGCTTATTTCTGCCTGTCTCGTAAAGTTCAACATTCAGCTGTCCAATTGTGTTGTTGCCTTTCAAACATCTCAAACTAACTGATACCAAATATTTCTCAAATCCTTTGACATTTAAATAACCCTTCTCAATCAGTGCATTTCCGACAATTTTTCTGTCATATTTTTCATCATTTTCACCAGCAAGTTTGTCGCGGTTCTCAATGATCTGCTCTGTCAAAACGGTGCCAAGATTAAACTCCTCGTCCGTAATCATCAACTTATAAGTCAACGGTTCACCTTTTGCGGCATAAATATCATCCAACGAGATTTTCTCAGGAATTTTCTTACCAGTCAAAAACAAATATCTTTTATTCAAGTCCTCACGCTGTTTATACATTGTTTTCAATACTGTAAAATGCACAGGTTTTTGCTCCATCGCAATCTGCATTTGCGTATCAACGGCATCAATGTCAAACTTAATATCATTCTCCACTTTTGACTTGTCAAGTACCGCATAGGCATAATGCATACCGCTTTCGTCAATATAATCTTCCTTGATATAGACACCGCTTAACACATCGTCCGTTGTTTCATCAATATAGCTAGAAGCACTCTCTTCTGTATTATTTCCACTTTGTTCTATTAAGGAAGTAAAATTGCCTTTCACACCTACATTGAACTGCTTTGCAATTTCGTTGCGTGCATTTGAAAACGAAGATAAAAGTGTACTACCCTCACCTACGGCACAAATTTCACCACTTCTGCAAAATGCAGCCGGTTTGTTGATCCAGCCTGGCAAATCAGATGCACCAGCCAAATCAGCTATACTAACAAACCCGATTGCAGTAAGTAAAATTACATACTTGGCCCTCATAAATCGCTATTTAACAGCAATGGTCATGTTTTTTGCAGTCGCTGACTTATTTGTTGCATTTTTCTGCAACTTGTTTACAGCGTTCTGCGTCTTTGCGTTTTGTTTTTTAATTGTGTTTGTATTGTATGTTTTTGTAAAATCGTCAAGTGTGCTTTTTTTGACCCTCACAACTGCATAACAAGAATATACCTTGCTGTCGGCATCGGCACCCAAGTCAACCTTGTAATTCTTCTGTTCCCAGTAGCTTGCGACTGTCTCAATGCCACCAAGTTTTGAGTTCAAATTCTTTTCAAGAGCGGCGCCGGTTTGCTGGTCAACCTCACCATTTACATTTACGGCATCATCAACGAAACGGCTTCTAATTTTTTGTTTTATATCAGACACAGCTTTTTCACTTGCTCTGGCATCTGCACCCTTCTGGCAAAGTGTCTTATTTATATTCTCAAAATCACCAACAAAATATTTATAATCTTCGTTGTCTTTGCTAATGGCTTCAACATTCTCAATCCAAGCTGGGCGTTCTTGCAATGATGCATCCGCGATGGTGTAAGAAAATTTCTCTCTTTCAGGCGCATTTGAAGCGCATGCGCTGATAAATAGTGAGCCCACGGCAACCAAAGATGTAAAACAAAAGATTTTCTTCATAAGCAATTGCGCCAGCAACCAGCTAGTTTTATAATTGTCAAGCTTTTTTCATATTCTTATATCATTATCGCAATCCGGTGCCCACAACAAACTTAACTAAAACCAAATCTTGAATATATCCTTTTGAGTTTGATGATGGGTTTTATGATTGGCAATTATCATATTACAGAAAAGAATGTAAAGCAAAAAAACACATTGTTGGCGTTAACAACAAAGCTTGCTTCAAGACAAATTATGGTAATCTTTTTGATTTACCAAAAGGCAATAATTTGGTAACAATTGATACAAGATTGACACCGGTGCATGTTAATGTTTTAGGGGGGCATCGGTAACATACAAAGGAGAAAAGCTGTAGCAAGCATTATTTCTAATAATCTTATGACTAAAAACAAGAGCAAGAAAAAAGAATGGACAATTAAATAATTTGAATACAGAACGGGCGGACATTAATAATGCTCTTTGATACACACTGTCATTTGAACTATCACAACGATGAGGAGTTGACGCATATTATCAAAAATGCCAAGGACTTTGGTCTACAATACATAATGCATGCAGGTGCGCGGCCAGATGAAATTGACCGACAGATTGATATTTGCAACAAATTTAGTGATAGCGAGTTGACAATCAGGTGCGGATTTGCATGTCATCCTGAGGAGGTTCAAAAATTTGGCGTGATGGCTGTTGAAGAGCTCAAAACCATTGCAACAAAGGATAAAAATATCATTGCAATTGGTGAGACGGGGCTTGATACGCACGTGCCAGAAAACGAGGACTTTTTTGACGCACAGGTGAAGAGTTTTGAAAACCACATTGCAGCAGCACTTGAATTAGATTTGCCGATAATCATTCACTCACGGGCTGAACAAGCGGTTGCGCGTGCGGTAGAAATGATACAGTTTTACGCCAAGGAGCGCAATTTCCGCGCGGTGCTGCATAGCTACACAGGAGACATTGAAAATGCCAAGCGCGCCCTTGACTGCGGAGTTTATATCTCATTCAACGGTATTGCAACATTCAAAAACGCGCATGATGTCAGGGAAATCGCTAAGCTTGTGCCACGCGATCTCATGCTGGTTGAAACGGACGCACCGTTTTTGTCGCCCGTTCCAGTGCGCGGCAAGCCATGTGAGACAGGATTTGTCTACCACACAGCCAAATTTTTGAGCCAATTTCTTGAAATTGATTTTGAAACCTTCTGCGCCAAAACCACAGAAAATGGGAGGAGGTTATTTGGTGTATAACCATTTCACATCCTCCATTACTTTAATAAAATTACAACCGTATTTATTATCCTTACTTGAATTGTATATTACTTTATGGGCTCATTGCTAAGCCTTTCATAACAATATTTTTCATCATTTACTGTTTGAATGCCAAAATTTACCTGCTCCCGGCCTACCATCATCAATTTTTTGCACCCAGCTCACTTGTCATTTTTACAGATAAAGCCCCTTGCGTATTGTTTTGTAATGACACTTCCGTTGATACAATTATAAACAAAAATAATGCATGTGACCGTATAATAACCTAAACCAAGAATAATACGCTGTATCTTGGCACGGCCAACAATCTGTCTTCCAACTAAAAGAGAACCTACAAGAAGTGATAATATTAATAGATAGTATAAATAAGAAAATGGAAATATTAAGATGTAGTTGCAATTTAAAACCACCATCCTTATCTGGCTTGTGGATTTAACAAATTTTTCTGTCAACAATCTGAATAAGTCGCAGAAGGAAGCGGTTGTGCATTATCAAACTCCGTTGCTAATTTTAGCTGGCGCTGGCACAGGAAAAACGCTGACAATCACAATGAGAATTGCATATTTGATAAAGGCGGGCATCACAAATCCAGACAACATTTTGGCCGTGACATTCACTAATAAGGCAGCAAATGAGATGAAAAACAGAATTTCTGCATTTGTGGGAGAGGACGCAAATCGCATGTGGGTTGGGACTTTTCATGGCATTTCCGCAAAGATATTGCGCATTTACGCCTCTGCCGTAGGGCTCTCTCCAAATTTCACAATTATAGATGAAGACGATAAAAAAAAGATAATTCAAAATGCAATGAACGACTTGAATATTGACGAAAAACGGTTTCCAATCAAGCAGATTACATGGATTTTACAGCAACTGCGACAGAATTGCGTTGACCCAAATGACAGCGTCAAACTGGCAAATTATGACCGCCGCGACTTGGATGTCGGCGAGCTGTATCGCAATTACAATAACCGCCTGATGTCAATGAATTTGGTAGATTTTGACAGCTTGATTTATCTCTGCATTGTTCTTTTCAAGAAAAATCCAGTCATTCTGTCCGACTTGCAACGGCGCTTTCAATACATCACGGTTGATGAATATCAGGACACGAACTTCGCCCAGCATTTGTGGTTGCAAATTTTGGCAAGCGCTGGCGCAAATGTCTGCTGTGTTGGTGATGACGACCAGAGTATTTACAGCTGGCGCGGTGCATATGTTGACTACATTTTGAACTTTGAAAAGGACTTTTTGGGCGCAAAAATCATCCGCTTGGAAGATAATTATCGTTCCAATCAATCGGTGCTAAATGCCGCTATGAGTGTCATCTCACATAATAAACAGAGGTATTCAAAAGAGTTGCGCTCTGGTATAAAATCTACATTTGAACCAACGCTTTATGTTGTTGGCAACGACAAGGAAGAAGGCGCGCTATTGTCAAAACATATTAATGTGTTAAAAAATAATGGTGTCAACTACCGCAAAATCGCCGTTTTAGTGCGCGCAACCCACCAAATGTTGAATATTGAGGACTACTTCATCAAGAACAAAATTGCGTATAATATTATCGGCGGAATTAAGTTTTACGAGCGCAAGGAAATCAAGGATTTGATAGCTTACTTACAGTTCGCCAACACACTTGACAACGAGATTGCGCTGTCACGAATTATCAATGTTCCAAAGCGCGGCATCGGTGACAAGAGCTACGAGGACATCGTTGCATACACAAAAAAGAATGGCTGGACGCTCTTTGATGGACTTGAAAATGTAGCAAGTTTTGGTTGCGTTGTCTCGCCCAAAATCAGTGAAAGTTTGCGCAAATTTAACGAGTTTATCAAGAACATTCACAACAACATTTGCGACCAAAAAAGCACTATCCAAGACATCATTGAGAAGATTTATTTTGAAAGTGGCTACTCCGATATGCTGCAAGCGGAGAAGCAAAAAGACCCATCAATTGACGACAAAATTGACAACATCCGCGAGTTTATTTCCTTTGCGAAAGACTTTGACACACTGGATCAATTTTTAGAGCACATCTCTCTGTCTTCGGCAGTTGACGACACTAATGAAGAAGACGCTGTAAGCATCATGACGATGCACTCGGCCAAAGGTTTGGAGTTTGATTATGTGTTCCTGCCCGGCTGGGATGACTGTATTTTTCCAAGCAGAAGGTCAATCAGTGAGAGTGGCGAAAGTGGTTTGGAGGAAGAGCGCCGCCTTGCGTATGTTGCGCTAACACGTGCAAAAAACAACTTTTTTGTCTATTCCTGCAAGCAAAGATTGCTCTTCGGACGCCTTGAATACTGTATGCCGTCAGTGTTTATCAGCGAGATGCGCGACCAGATAAAAGTTGAGGATAATTCTACATATAGAAATTCTATTAATAGTAATACTACACGTAGTAATTCTATAAGTGGTAATACTATTAATAGAAATATTTCCAGTGGATATGGCAAACTGCGTAGCTCAACCAGAGACAGAGAAGCGAGTGTAAAAATCAATTCTGGCTACAAAAAATCTTGGCAAGATGAAGGTATTCAGCTCAAACAAACAAACAAATATGTCAGAATTGAGGAGGAAGAAAACGAAAGTTTTGTCATTGGCGACAAAGTTGGACACGCGAAATTTGGCACCGGTACAATTAAAGGAACATATGGAAAATTCTGCGAAGTAAAGCTGGAAGATGGTAAAACACGCGTCATTCCGGCGACAGAACTGGAAAAAATCAAATAATACTATCTTTTCTCTTTCTTTTACGGCGCTTCTTGCGGACTGGTTGCGCAATACGTGTTGCTAATTTGATATTTATGTAGTTTTCAAGCTCTCGTGCCATTTGCTCACGGCGATCTTTGTAGAGGTGATCGGCACCATCAATAACTGCCAAAGTTGTGATATTCAGTGCCGACTCATTCATGTGGTAGACCATTTTTTCAACATCTTCCAGCGGCGTGAAATTGTCCTGATTGCCCGCAATTATTAACCCAGGACAAAGACAGGGATACAAAAATGTGTAGTTATATTTGTTTGCAAGCGGCGACAATAGCACAAATGTCTCTATTTCAGGGCGACGCATCATTACATTTGTGGCAACCCACGCGCCAAACGAATAGCCAGCAATCCAGAAATGCGATGCATCTGGATTTTGCTCCTGCAACCAGTCAAGCGCCACCGAGGCATCATAAATAGCATCTTCCTTGCAGTTGAAAATCCCATCGCTATGCTTCACTCCGCGGTAATTAATTCGCAAAACAGTGAACTCACACTTGATAAAAACCTCCTCTACTTTTCTAATGATAACATTATTCAAATCGCCGCCGTAGCGAGGGTCAGGTGGTAAAATCAATACCGCTGGACTGCCCCTCTTTGGATGGTTGAAATACTTGCCTTCAATTCGGCCAGCAAGCCCGCGGAAATAGACATCAACTGTTAGATTTTTAGCATTGACTTCCATGCTATTTCACTTTTTCAACAACTGCTTTGAAAACTGATGGCTCATTGACTGCTAAGTCGGCCAACATTTTTCTGTTTATCAACACGCCAGCTTTGTGCATTTTGTCAATGAATGTTGAGTATTTCAAGCCCATTTCACGGAGCGCGGCATTCAAGCGGACAATCCACAATGAGCGGAATTCTCTTCTGCGGACGCGGCGATCGCGGTAATTATACTGCAATGCTTTTTGAACTTTCTGTTTTGCAATGCGGTAACAAGTGCTGTTGCGGCCCTGATACCCTTTTGCCATCTTCAATATCTTTTTGTGTCTTTTATGACTTGTTACACCTCTTTTTACTCTTGCCATATAAAAATTCTAAAACTTAATGTAATTTCAAATTACAAACTTTCATCAACATTGGTGCGTCCTCAACCAAAATTGTTGTTCCTCTTTGTTCACGGATCTGTCTCGCAGAGCGCTTGCGCATATTGTGGCGCTTGTTTGCCTGCGTTGCTTTCACCAAACCAGTGGCCGTGAGTGAAAATCTTTTCTTTGCTGATGATTTAACTTTCAATTTGTAATTACTCTTTTTGACGCTATTTTTGGCCTTATTACCTGCACGAAGTTTGCGCATTTTCTTCAATTTTGGCATCATACTTGACGAGTTAATAAACGGTTTTTTTTATTGTCAAATGATATTTTACACAACACACTCTGTTATGAAAAAGATTATGTGACATAAATAATGTTATCACTTCGTAAGATTGTAGAGAAAAGGAAGATAAAATCAAGTTGAAAACTTCATTCTATTGGAGACATAAATTTATTACATCAACCTTCTCACAACCGTTTCGAGTCCGAGTTTTTCTAACTTGTCATCAAACTGTTTTTGATTATAAAATGGTGAAATTTTCTTGATATTTTTTTCTTCAACCTCAACCACACAAATTACAAGATTTTTTGCATATAGCACATTACCTTTAAAATACTCTTCATATGCTCTTTTTAACATTTCCGTCTTGCTTCTGTCAATGTCCTTGTCATCACTTCCTTTGACTTCAAGATATAAATAATTTCCATTATTAAACTTTATCACAAAATCAAAATAACTTCTGTGTTCTTGTTGAAATTCATCATAGTATTCCCCATAGACATTTCCAGTTCTTTGATTTTTGCACCATAATTTTATTTTCTTATTATCATTCATAAAAATCCCTTTCAATTTTTTCCAAACAATAGCTTCATTTGGACTATCAAGTATTTGTTCTAATTCTTTTTGTCCGTTTTTCTTGATTTCAAACATATACTTGTTGTCAATTTCTTTTTCATCTTTATCTTTATTTTCATCACAAATTTGAGTATAAACATCTGGTTTTACAACCTCTTCTTTGAACTCATATTCAACCTTTTGCGGTAATGATTTTGAATATATTTTTCTTATATCATTTAAGTAATTTGTCAGTAAAACCAATAACAAACTTTCATATTTTATTTCACAATTATTCCGTGCTTTTATGCTGTCTATGAATAACTTTTCACCAGCGGAAAGATTATTTAATTTTGCCTTCAATACTTTTAATAAAGTTATATTATCTCTTATCTCAACTCTGTCTTTTGTGTTTTTGTAGTAGCCATATTTAAATAACTCGCTTTTTTGTTGTAAAATTGCATTTTTCTCATTCTCTAAAAGATTTTTCACTTCTTCATCAATAATTTTTCTATCAGGTGCAAACCCATCTTTTGCTTTGTTTTTTAATCTTATAACCAACATTGGCTCGTTTTCAAATTCTTTTTTAACTTTATACTCATAAATATTAAAATTACTTCCTGCTTTTTTCTCATTTGTGTGAATATAGTATTTCATCGTTGTTTTGTTTTTTTCTAAATTCGGACATGGATTTCTTTTAATTCTACCTATTGTTTGAATACTTAAAGCAGTGGAACATACATTTCTTAATTGAACCAACATACAAGCCCGCGGAATATCCCAACCTGTCGCAGGGCCAATTTTGAAGATTATTGCATCGGTTGTATCATTATTTCTTGTGATTTTTTCAAGTGTAAAATTATCATTATCAATATTACTACTTTCCTTGTTGTCATTTCCAAAATACTGCACCCAACTCAATCCTGCATTTGAAAGTTTTGTTTTTATCATTTTTAGGTTTCTTTCAAATGTTTCTTGCCTTTCTGCATTAGTTTTACTCTCATCATCAACTTGTATCAACATTGCAGGTCTTATAAAAACACCTTTTTCTTCAAGTTTTTTGTATTCTCCTTGCACTTGTTTAAAAGTTTCTATTGACTTATCCAGCAAGTTTTCATCTGTGTATTCCTCATCGTTTACAATCTGCAATTTGTCCTTAATAAGCCACTTGTTTTCATTTTTCATTCTATCGTTCAATTCTCGCTCCGTCAATTCAACTCTGTTTATACTACTATCTTTTTTATCAAAAGTTGCCGTCATTCTCAAAATATAATCCGCATTGTCGTGCATCAATGCCTCAAAATTCTTACTAACTTCATCGCGTTTTTCTTTGTCTCCGTGATGTGCCTCATCTCTAATATAAACAATCTTATATCCTTGCTGTTTTGCTTCGTTTATGAAATCTTCAATAACTTTTTGTTCTGTGTAAATCCTACCTTTTCCAAATGTTGCCTTGCCGAAGATATAAACTTTATTTCTAACTAACTTGATTTTTGCATCATTATCACTCCTTTTTGCCGATTTACTTGCTGATGGACTTTCAATATATTCAACATCAAAATTGCTATAATCTAAATCTGCCTTGTATTCATTTATCTTTCTTTCAAATTGCTCCGGTAGCCCACTTGATGATATAGTTGCAATTATAAATATAAAATTCTCACCTTGATTGTCATTTATCATCTTACTTATAACTGCACTTGCCATCAATGTTTTTCCGCTTCCTGTTGGAGCTTTAAAATCAACTTTTACTTGTTTTCCGTTGTGTTGATTGTCCCGATAATTTTGATTGTTTTGAAAATACCAACAAATCTCATCAACTTTTTCTTTTTGTAATCTTGTCAGCATCATACATCAACTTTTAATCCTGTTCTTCTTCGTCTCCCGCTTGCTTGTTTTGATAACTAAAACCTTTTTCACACTCCGCTCGGTCTTTTTCACTATAAGGTTTTAAACTTGCTAATTTGTTGTAAATATCAAATTCTCCTTTCAATTCAAAGTTGTTATCAAGTTGCTTAAATACTTCTTTTGCTTGCTTGACAAGTTGCTCGCCTTTTTCATAGTCCTCAATGTCAAGTTGATGATAACCAATTCTAAACACATCAAGATTGTTGTTTTTTAAACTCTTCTTGTCTTTTGAATATTGCCATTTAAATTGTTCACCTTTTGTTCCTACACCATTTATAACTCTATACAACCGCTCATATGTTATGTTTTCTGCAATGCCGTTTTCATTATTAGTGCATAATATAAATTGTCTTTTTCCTCCGTCTTCTTCGTTTAGTTCCATAACTGCTTGTCCTGTTGTTCCACTGCCGGCGAAGAAATCGAGGATGATGGAGTTTTTAGATGTCCCGTTTTGTAATAATTTTTTAATCAAATTAACTG
>JAFUUN010000037.1 GCA_017477855.1 Rickettsiales bacterium
CAAGATAAAATTTACATCTTTGACTTTGTCCGTACTTTTGCATGTTTTTTTGTCGTCCTTCATCACTTTTTGTTTCTCACGCTTCAAGATTACTACCACACCAAATTTACAGTTACAGGTATTGGAATGGAAATGTTTTTCTTTACAACTGGTTTTTTAATTCCACTTTCACTTGAAAGATGCAACTGGAAACAATTTGCCGTAAAAAGATTTTTCAGATTATTACCAGTGCTTACGTTAGCTGTTTTGTTTTATACTATTTTGATTAAATTTGGTCTTATCAATGGTAATGCAAAAATTAGAAACATTCTAACAACTTTAACAATGACGACAGATATTGTGCACATAAGGAGAGAAAGATTAAATATTATTGTTTATGTATCTTGGTCCATGCAAGTGGAATTAAAGTTTTATATTATAGCAACATTGGCTTTTTTCTTTGGAAAAACAATGAGAAAAAAGTTTTTTATTTTATTATCTTTATGTTTATTATGTTATGTAATAACATTCATATTTAAATTGCCAAATGCATTTAAATCCTCTGGTTATTGTTTTAAACTCATATCATGTTGCTTGCTTGGTTCAATTTATTATTTTTACAGATATAAACATATTTCAAAAGTGGAATTTGCATTTTTTACAATGTGTTGTTTGTTTTTGATATACTATGCGGTTCTCCCAGGACAAAGAATTTCATATATGTGTGGAAGCATTTTTGTGCTCTTTTTAGTTCATTTTTTCACAAACAAAGGAAATAATAAAGTTGTAAAATATCTTGCTAATTTGAGTTATAGTATTTATTTATTTCATAACATATCTGTATGTTATTTTGGTAAAAATTATCCAATAAGTGTTCAGTCATTAAATGACATTATGGAATTATTTTTATACAGAATTATTATATTTATTCCAATCTTAATCGCTTGTCATTTTATTTATTACTACATTGAAAAACCAGCGTATGATTTTGGTAGGAGATTGGCGAGTAGGATAAAATAAATTTTTCTGTCACGCCGCCAGAGGCAACGTCTCGTGGTTTGATTTTGCTATGTACTGTATTGGGAAAACAAATGAAGTTGACACCAATGCAACAAATGGTGTAAATTAAAAAAAAATTAAACTTGCAAGCAGACAAAAATATGATATAATTCCCAAGAATGAAATAGGATATGAGTGACGAAGCAGCAATTAATGAAGAGATAAAAAGTGTAGATAGACACCACATGCACAGAGAAAATATAGCAAAAAATAACAATAAATATGAAAGGTTTTTTGATAGAATATTGAGCGATGAGGACATCAAGGAAGTGTTTTTGACAATCTCCAATGCAAGAACAAATTTCTATAAAAAGATATATTCAATGTGTGTTACGTCACTTGAAAAGTGGCCAAAATTGCCGTGGCTTACAACTACAGTGAAAAGAAGAACAATGATTGACATGATTAAACAAGAATTGAAAGCGATTGAAAATAAACGATTTAACTTTGAGAAATATGAGAGTGTTATCGGATTGATCTTAGGATTAAAAGAAGAACAGCATTTTAATGAACCAATAATTACAAACATGTATGTTGCGAAGTTACAGAATATTATTATGATACTTGAAGACGCAGATGCGGACAAAAGCTTGAAGGAATCAACAAAAAGCGCATCGGCAGGAATTTGTTATTAATTATCAAATTTGTGTTGCGCTGCCCGAGGCCACGCCCTCGCGGTTTGTATTTC
>JAFUUN010000038.1 GCA_017477855.1 Rickettsiales bacterium
AAACGGCGAGGGCATGGCCGCGGGCGGCGCAACATAAAAAATTAAACAACTTTATCAGTTTTTAATTTTTTGTTATCAAGATTTTTCTTGGCCTTGTTATTATCAATAAGATATTTTATGACGCGATCAGCAATGATTTTATAAAATTTTTTCAAACGTTCATTGGCTGCTTTCATTTTTTTTATTGGCGACAAATTCCATATATTTAACAAGTTTGTTTTTTCTTTTTTGTTATAACCTTCAAACATTACATTGTTTTTTTTAAAATTATCTGTACGTTTGAGCTTTTTTGTATCTTTTTCTTTGTCCAAATAATCAAAATCGCAAGTCCAGTTATTCAAATATCCCGAAGGATGATCTCTGTATAAATCGCGGTTTGGCTGAGACATTTTTTGTATTCCATAAGGAAGCTTTGGATAACCACCTTTTGCTATTATTCCTTCCATTTTCTTCAACGCTTTGGCATTATCTTTACAAAGAGATGTGCAAAACTTTGTTGCCATGATATGACAATACCTTGATTGATTTTGTGGAGGATCATCATAATGGCGAACAATGACATTGCCAGACAAATTGCCATTGTATGTATATTTAAAAAGCGGTAATCCATGCTTTCTATAACAAGCATCAAGTGCAAACGAACAACTTGCATAATTGCACCATAATTTGTCGTTATATTTTTTACTCAGGTCATCCATTCCTGTTATTGATTTCATCAAAAAACCAACCGATTTTGCACCTAATTCTCCGAAAAATAAGTGCTTCCCGTCATTCACCAAGCCAAGACAATGTTGCAACTTGTTATCTGTATTGTGAAATATAAAAACATATGCATTTGGTTTATCCGGTGATTTACCTTCCAATTTTATAGCTTCTTCAAGCTTTTCCTTTGTTTCTTTATCAAATTTGGCTTCACCTTTCACAAATCGCAAAAATGTCTCATCATTAACCACTGTATGAGTTTTGTCTTGACATGTATTAACCTTGATAACTTCTATATTAACATCTTTTCTCAAACCTTCTAATTTGATAATATTCTTTAACTCATCAGGATCATTGAACGTTGCTTTCTCTTCCTCTGTTAATTGTGGAATATTTTTTTCATCAAGCATTGTTAGAGTATAATATTTCCATAATTTTTGTCAAAAAAATATGTTGCGCTGCCCGAGGCCACGCCCTCGCCGTTTGGCACCGCTACGCTCCTCCTCGCTACGCTCGGCGGCCAAACGCGCTCCGCGCCGCGCAACTACCTTCACACAATCTTTGTTTCTCACCTTGATTTTTATTTTTCATAATCGACAAGAAAAGATAGGCTAAGGTAAAAACCTTAACCTACCAGTAGTTTTAAGATCATCTCTATAAGGGAAAACCCTCATTTAATTATCGGTTGATAAAAAGTAATTGTCAAGGAAAAAATATGTTATTATCAACAATCCATAATTTTTTACTTAACTTTTAGACGCTGTGTATTACAATACAGCGTAAACAACGTCGTGAATAAACTTGATACATTAGAAGTTAAGTGGGATTGATTAATGAGCAAAAATTAACCATTATGCCATAAGTATCTTATTTTTTATAACATTTGTTTGATTATACTTGGTATTTTTGTTTGCTATATTGCGTTGTGCCTTGTTATCTTTGTTTTTATAAGGTGCAGCCATCTGTTTTGGTTCTTTTATGCCTGTATTTACACGATAACCAGCAAAACGACATTCCTTTCCAGCAATACACATTTGGTTTTCTATTGGTGCCATAACACGTTGTTTTTCTGCACAATTTCCCTTGTTTTGCGACTGCGATTGTTCTTGTGATTGTTCTGGCGACTTTCCTTCAACTTGTGTTGGTGTGCTTTCTTCTTTTACTACAACTGTATCAGGTGCGCTGTTTGCTTTCACAACACCAGTGATTGTGCATCCAAGAGCAGCTGCAATTCCAACGCCACAACAAATGATGCCTGCAATACCAGGGATTAACAAACAGCAGGCACCGACTAATGCTACGCAAACAGCAGCAATAAACCAACCCGATCCTCTACTTGAACCATAACCATATCCATAATATCCGCCATCATAATAATATGGGTCATAGTAGTCATAATAACCATATGGGCGATAGTATGAATGGTATCTTGGGTAAGACGACCATGCAGCCGCGCGAACTGCTGTGTTTGCTGCTCGTAATGCACCCATACCCAATGCAAGTTTTGCTAATCCAGTACCTCTTCCCATATTTTCAGCACTGGTATTTTATCATTTTTTCAAGGTTTGTCAAAAAGTTTTTAGATGTTATCAATTTTGGTTGCGCGGCGCGGAGCGCGTTTGCTGGACGAAGTGGAGCGTAGCGGAACGAGGAGAGTGCAAACGGCGAGGGCGTGGCTTCGGGCAGCGCAACACAATTTTTTTTAAATTTTACTCCACATCAAAATCAAAATATGTGTCCGGATATGGCTCATCAATTAATCTGAAATGCCACCATTCAGATGGAAGAGGTTCAAAACCAGCTTCAACCATTACATCTTCAAGCAATTTTCTGTTTGCCATTTGTTTTGATGTTAGGTTGGTATAATCGCGGTTGCTAACCCTATCAAATAAATCAAAAGTTCCACCCATATCTACCGCAGAACCTTCAACATTTACAATACTCATATCAACAACGCTTCCTCTTGTGTGTCCTGATTTTGTAGCTACATAATCACCACTTATTAACGCGAGTTTGTCTTTTATGTTAGGATAAAAGCTTTTATTACCTATATCGTTTTTGTCATTCATCCAGCGAACAAAGTTATCAACTGCTTTTTGTGGTCTGTATGCATCGTAAATGACAATTCTGTATCCTTTAATTCTCAATTTATCAGCAGCTCTTTTCAATGCATATGCGGCCTTTCTTGTTAAATAAGCCCTATTTGCTTTGTAGCCATCAACCGGTTTTCCTGTGAAATTGTAGGAAGAATAATAGCGGATATCATAAACGACATCCGGAACAACGCTACTTATCTCTACAAAATCGCTTTTGTCATAAGATATATTTTTATCTTTTTTGATATTTGCTTTACAACTAATTAGCAATAATGACATAACTAATACTGAAATTCTCATATACATTTGTGTGGGAATAAACTAAAATTAATTGTCAATGGCTGCCCCGGAAGAAATATGTTGCGCCGCCCGCGGCCACGCCCTCGCGGTTTTTTATCTCCTCGCTCTTCCGTCCTCGCTGCGCTCGGGCTCCGCTCGGAGAAAAAACGCG
>JAFUUN010000004.1 GCA_017477855.1 Rickettsiales bacterium
GTTATTCTATAACGACAGCAGTAAACGACAAAACAATCGTTGGGTCATATGCGGCTTTAAGGCCTTATACAACTGCCATGAGACATATGCTTAAAGCGTCTCTGGTTGAAGCTTGGGATGTGCCAGATGGTATAACAAATGATCAGAAATACACCGAGAATGACATAACCCCATTGCGTTTTGGCAGCGGAAATGGATATTTTAAGGACAGAAAACATGTTATGTGGTATTATCCAACTTCATCATATGACAAAAATACCTTTTTCTCAATCGCTGGTTTCAGGAGAGGGGCAGTGCATGGAACATACAGTTCTTCTTATACGTATCTTGACCAAAGAGTTTATTTGTCATTCATTGAGGACAATGAATATAGTAATGCAAATTATCAAGCCGCGCTAAACTTGCATAATGTTATATTGCTAAAATATATGGAAGCTGCTTTGCTTGATGATAGCGGAAAAATTGACACCAAAATGGCACTTGATAGCAAAATTGCCTCTGAATTTGATGCAAAAGTTGATGATGGTCGCCCAGGCAGCGGAAAAGTTTTGGCGTTCAAAACGGTTAACGATCCGCAATATTGTTATGACAAACAATTTGCAGATGTTGACAAGGCGATATACAATTCTAATACGAATAACAAGTATGGCTGCAATATCATCAAAGTAATGGAAGATGTGAAATGATGATATATTTTTATTAGAAGATTTTAAAAAAGTTTCTAATAAGTAAATAAAAAACGGGTCGCTCGTGGCAGAGATGTTGCGAGCGATTTTTTTATGTTGCGCGCCCGAGGCCACGCCCTCGCCGTTTGCAATCTCCTCGCTCCGCTACGCTCCACTTCGTCCAGCAAACGCGCTCCGCGCCGCGCAACCCTCAATCACACCTTTATCATTGTTGGAAAATCCTTCTCTTCCAGCGCCAATTTACACAGTGGCGTAGCATCCAATTCAATAGCAAACAGTTGCAATTTTTGATTTTTTTTCTTCTCAAAAGCATACTTCTCATCACCGACAATTGGGCACTTTATATTCTGCGCGTGCAAGCGAATTTGGTGCTTACGACCAGTCAACGGAAAAAACTCCACAAGCGACAGATTTTTCTCCTTATTCACACGGATAACATTATACTTCGTAATCGCCTGCTTTCCATTCATACGTTCTTCACTGTTGCGCGCGTTGTAGGCAATGTTGTCCTCTTTTGACTGAAAAATGTAGGTTTTGATGGTACCTTTCATCCTCATCGGAATGCCCGACAAAACCGCCAAATACCGCTTGTGTATCTCCCTTTGTTTAAACATTTCAGTCAACTTTGCGGCCGTGGCGACATTTTTTGCCAACAATAAAATTCCACTCGTATCCTTGTCAATGCGGTGAACAATTCGCAGTTTTTTGTCGCTCAAAATGTGGAAATAGTCCTCTAAACAGTGCTTCACACCGGTGCCACCCTGCACACTCAAACCATATGGCTTATTGATCGCCAAAATGTCATCATTTTCAAAAATAATTGCATTTTTCAATTTAAAAATCATCTCTTTTGGTAGTTCTTTTTTAGTGGCCTCGCTGTCCTTTTTTACCTCCTTTACATCATCCAGCACCTCAATTTTGTCATTCTTCTTGATACGATAATCAAACTTGACATTTTCACCGTTCACCAGAATCTTTTTCTGTTTTGCAAGAACGCAAATTTTACTCTGCAACAGACCATATTTATCCCGCAAAAGCTTGTCAATTCGCCGCCCGATATAGTCCTTGTCAATGTTGATTTTCATCACCGCAATGCAATTTATTTATAATAAAAATCAACTTGAAAATTAAAATCACATTGTCAATTTTTGCCTCATGTTTTTAAATCTTGATAAGAAAATACTATTCATGGTAGCCACTTTTGCATTATCAGAGAGCAAAGCGCTGGCCGAGACAGACAATAATGACTATATCTGCAAGAACGCTATCGTTCAAAAAGATGGTTCAATCCACTGCGATGAAGTGATTTTCAAAAACAGGAAAGAATACGGCAATGAAAAAGAGATATCAAAAAGCGAGAGTTTTGTAAAAAAATACATCTTCCCTGACTACAACCCAGCATTTGCAGGAGACAACCCAAACGGCGGACATTCAGTTGGTTTGCAAGTCGGTTATGACATGACAAGATTTATTGTCAGCGGCTACAAAGCGCGACTTGGAACAGTTGCAGTTCAATATAGCGCAGGACAACAGTGGCTTGGTGTGAACGGAAGGACATCCGTTGGTCTATTTTCTATACTTGGATACGATCCAAACGCAATTCAACGAGGAAAAGGTGGCTATCACCAAATTGGTTTTGAATTAATCCAAGAGTTTGTTGTCGGTACAAAGGATTTATACGCAAAATGCGGAGTTGGGCTGTAGTGGTTAACATCAAAAGTAAGTTATGCATCAACAAGAGAAACGGAACACTATGGAAAGAATGAAAAATGGGACGGCATGACAAATTTCAACATCCCAGTAACCGCATCAATAGGGCATCGCTTTGACAATGGAATGGTTGCGGAATTGACATGGAAGCACTACTCAAACGGCCACATTGGACACTATAATCATCAGGTCAATAATCTTGGAGTTTCCGTTAGATACACATTCTGATTTGCTCTGTTAAAAAAAGCTATTGATTTATGTTGCGCCGCCCGCGGCCACGCCATCGCGGTTTGGCACCGCCTCGCTCTTCCGTCTCCGCACCGCTCCGACCGCTCGGCGGCCAAACCCGCTCCGCCCAGCGCAACAAATTTGACATTTAAAAAGTTCGTAATTTTTTCGCATTGATGGACGACATAAGAAACCTTGCAGCCGCTGATGATGATGTCTTGAACGCAACAATTCGTCCACAGAGTTTGACAGATTTTGTCGGCCAAACAAAGCTACTTGATAACTTAAAAATCTTCATTTCAGCAGCAAAAAAACGTGGCTCACAAATGGATCATGTACTGTTTTATGGACCTCCTGGACTTGGAAAAACCACACTTGCAAATATAATTGCCAAAGAAATGGGCGTAAACATTCGTACAACGTCTGGGCCAATGCTAATGAAAAGGGGTGATCTTGCAGCCATCTTAACAAACTTGCAGAAAGGCGATGTACTTTTTATAGATGAAATCCACAGAATGCCTGTTGCAGTTGAAGAGGTGCTCTACTCGGCCATGGAAGACCAAAGGCTTGACGTAATTATCGGCACTGGGCCATCTGCCAAGACAATAAAAATAGAACTAAACCCATTCACTCTTGTCGGCGCGACAACCCGCTTGGGACTTATCTCCAACCCGCTAAAAGACAGATTTGGAATCGCCATGCAGTTAGAGTTTTACTCTCCACACGATCTTGCAAAAGTTGTCAGTCGTTATGCAGAAATGAACGACATAAAAATAACAGAAGACGCCAAGTTGACAATCGGTGCACGCAGTCGTGGAACTCCGAGAATAGCCATTCGGCTCATCAAGCGCGTGATTGACATTGCGATATATCTTGAAAAGTCGGAAATTGATGAGAAATTTGCCACGGATGCCCTAAACAAGCTTGGTGTTGACAGTTTAGGACTTGATGGCATTGACAAGAAATACTTGAATTTTATTGACAAAAACTACAAAGGCGGGCCAGTCGGCATTGAGACAATTTCCGCTGGTTTGTCAGAAGACAAAGGCACACTTGAAGAGGTTGTTGAGCCGTTCCTTATCCAGTCAGGGCTACTTGAAAAGACACCTCGTGGCCGAACACTCACATTCAAATGCCTTCAACATTTGAGGAAAAATTAATCAAATTAATTTGCTTTCACCAAAATTCTGCGCTTTCCCTGCACATCTGGTGAAGATAAAATGCCCTCCTCTTCCATCTGTTCAATAAGATTTGCGGCCTTGTTGTAACCAATTCTCATCTTACGTTGCAAGTAGCTAATTGATGTTTTTTTCTCCTCCAAGACAATCTTAACGGCCTTACGATAAAGTCCTTCGTCATCACCATCGGAGCCGCCAAAACTGCCAACAAAACCATCATCACTGTCCTCATCCACAATAGAAATATATTCAGGTGCACCATTTTTCTTCAAGAATTTCACAACCTCTTCAACCTCGCTATCCTCAATCATAGGGCCGTGCACGCGCGCTGTTTTAGTACCCCCGATCATGAAAAGCATGTCTCCCTTGCCAAGAAGTTGCTCGGCGCCCTGCTCTCCTAAAATCGTTCGGCTGTCAATTTTTGATGTCACCTGATAGCTAATTCTTGTCGGAAAGTTTGCCTTGATGACACCCGTTATAACATCTACCGAAGGCCTCTGGGTAGCCATAATCAAGTGAATTCCCGCTGCACGCGCCATCTGAGACAACCGCTGCACGAGCACCTCAATCTCCTTTCCGGCCACAACCATCAAGTCAGCCATTTCATCAATTATGACAACAATATAAGGAAGTTTGGCATCTTTTTCATGGCGGTTCTCGTTTTCAAGTTCAACTTTTTTGTTGTAGCCATTAATGTTTCTTACGCCCGCCTCAGACATCTTGCGGTAGCGGTCTTCCATCTCCTTGACAACCCATTTTAGCGAACTCACAGCATCCTTTGGGTCGGTAATTACTGGCATCAGCAAGTGTGGAATGCCATCATAGGCGGAAAATTCCAGCATCTTTGGGTCAATCATGATAAACCTGCATTGTTCTGGTTTGAGTTTGAACAGCATTGACAAAATCATGCCGTTGATACCAACCGATTTTCCGCTTCCGGTAGTTCCCGCAATCAGCAAGTGCGGCATTGAAGTCAAGTCGGCCACGACTGGCTTGCCAAAAATATTACACCCAAGCGTCATTGGGATGTATGCATCGGAATTTTTATATTCATAACTCTCCAAAAGGTGCCTGAAACACACTATTGAGCGGCTCTGATTTGGCACTTCAATACCGAGTGTGTCCTTACCAACCAACGTGCTTATGCGAACAGACGACACTTTCATGGTACGCGCAATGTCATCACACAAGCTTATCACTCGCGATGATTTGACGCCCGGCTGAATTTGGAACTCATAAAGCGTCACGATTGGCCCAGTTTGGAAGCTCACCATCTTGCCACGGATACCGAAATCACCAAGTATTTTTTCAAGCTTTTGCATGTTCTCGCGGCAAACCAGAGCCGTCTGACTTGCGTTCGTGTTTTTGATATCCTTCAACAAGCTAACCGAAGGCAAAACAAAACTCCTGCGAGCATCTTCTTCGTAGTCAAAATATTGCTCAACAACATCCTCACGAGAACTATTTTCTTCAACATCTTTTTTCTCGTCATCTGTCGCGTGTTTCAACCCAAGAAGCCCTTTCAACATACCAGCGTTGTCAACTTTTTGTCGTTTGAATGAAAATATTTTTCTTAACCATTTGAACGGCGTGCCAAGCGCAATTTTTATTAACTTGAATAACGATTTTATGAATAACTTCAAGAAAGATTTACCGTTTTTTTCATGGTATCTTGGTGTCTTTTTGCCGAATAAAAACACACTGTAAGGATACATCACGAGCAGTAAAATTGAGAACAAAACAACCACAACCTTAATGACTGCATTTGAAATATGACTATTAACAAAATAGCCGAACGCTCCA
>JAFUUN010000039.1 GCA_017477855.1 Rickettsiales bacterium
GCTGGGAGGAGCGCGTTTGGCCGACGAGGCGCGAGGCGCAGCCAAACCGCGAGGGCGTGGCCTCGGGCAGCGCAACAGGGAGCTTGACAATTATTTTTATAATAAGACTTTCACGTAAATGACTTGTTTATCTGGTAAAAAAGGTGTTATAATTGGCATTGCGAATGAGCGGTCAATATGCTGGGGGATTGCGGATGAATGCCTAAAACAGGGCGCAAAACTGGCAGTTAGCTATCTTGACATCACAGAAAAACGCGTCAGAGGACTGATTGATGGAACGGAAACGGTTGCGGCCAAGTGCGATGTGTCAAGTGATGAAAGTATAGCAGAGTTTTTTGAGTTCGTAAAGAAGGAGCTTGGCGAAATTGATTTCATGGTTTGCGGTCCTGCATTTGCTAATAAAGAGGCCCTTAAAGGAAAGTATTATAATGTTTCACGACAGGATTTTGCGCAGGCGATGGACATTTCTGTATATGCTTTGACGGCAGTTGCAAAGGTGGCTGAGCCACTAATGAAGGACGGCGGAAGTATATTGACGCTGACATATTACGGGTCGGAAAAGATAATTCCGAATTATAATATAATGGGTGTTGCGAAGGCCGCTTTGGAGGCCAGTGTGCGCTATTTAGCAAACGATTTGGGTGAGCGCGGTATTCGTGTGAATTCCATATCTGCTGGTCCGGTAAAAACGCTGGCGTCAAGCGCGATAGGTGAGTTCCGCAAGGTGCTTGGATTTGGAGAAGCAGTGTCGCCAATGAAAAGAAATATCACTCAAAATGATGTTGCAAAGACAGCAATCTATCTGTTGAGTGACTTATCAAGTGGTGTGACGGCGGAGAATATTCATGTTGACTGTGGCCTAAGTGCTGTTGGCATGTTTTTCTATGATGATAGTAAAAAAGATGGTGTGAATTGATATTTTTATGGCAACGAATCTTCGTTTTACAAAAATGCATGGGTTTGGTAACGATTTTGCAATTTTTGATTTTCGCAATGAGAATGCTGATTTTCAGTTCACAAATAGCGATTTGATTATTACTGGTGACAGAAATTTTGGCATTGGTTGTGACCAGCTCATTACAATTCACAAATCTGAAATGCCAGAGGATGAGAAGAGTGTGACTGTGGCAATTAAGGTCTATAATCAAGATGGCACAGAGGCCAAAAACTGTGGCAACGGAATTCGCTGTATTGTTGGGTATATTGCGCGCGAAACAGCTAAACCTGTAATCAGAGTGCAACTTGGCGGAAAGAATTATCTTGGCAAGGCGGACAAAGAAAAAGGTTTGGCAAAAGTTAACATGGGAGTTCCAACTGTGGATGGTGAAATCGTGGAGCTTGGCAATAGGCACAAGATAAACATCGTCCAGAACTTTGACAATATAAACAGGACACCAGACCCAGAGTTCAATGTGCACTATGTTCAGGTTCGTGGTCGGGATGACATTTTTGTTCGTTCAATAGAAAAAGGCACTGGCGAGACAATGTGCTGTGGCTCGGGCTCGTGTGCGTGTGCGGCGTATTGTATAACAAAAGGACTGACAGACAAAGTAATGAAGGTCTTTACTCGTGGTTCGGACATCATGGGTGACAGCTTGCAAGTGAACTGGGATGGCGAGGGCAAACCAATGCTGCTCGGTGGTGGCTATACATTTGTATTTACTGGGGAGATTGAAATATGATGAAAAAAAAGCATTTTATTTCTTTCTATTGCTTTGTTGTTGTCTGCTTGCGATGACAAAAAGCATGAAAACAAGACAGAGAAGGTTGTGGAGAAACACAAATTGTTTGTTGTGGCAAGTGACCAAGAGGTTGACATAAATAAGTTTGAGGTGAAACAAAAGCTGTATGATGATGCGTATTTGACTGATGTTGGCTACATTATTTTTACAGGAATTGGTAAAGTCAAAACCACGTATTCGTTGACAAAATTTTTGACACTCTACAAGGATAATGTCAGTGGAATATACAACATAGGCACTGCGGGAGCCACCGAAAATAACAAGTTTGCCGACATGATTGAGTGCAATCGCTTTGTGCAAAATGACTACATGAACCACGATCCAAATTCGCGCGTTGATATTACGAAAACAAACACTCTTTTGGAGGAGAACAATGATTATACCTGCTTGACGACTGATAGTTTTATTACGACAAAGCACAAGAGCGGCAAGTTTGTTTTTGAAATGGAGGCGTATGCAAATGCTGAAGTGGCTAAAAACTTTGGCTTGCTTGAAGATTTTCATGCCATTAAGTTTGTGAGTGATATTGTTGGAGCTGACAAAGGCGGCCACTGGGAAAAAGATGCTGCAACTTTAAATAATAAACTTGTAAATAAAATAAAAGATATTGCAAATAGAGAGTAGGTTAATGTTTGCACGGAAAAATCGTAAAACAGATGATGGTTTGAGCGGCATCACGTGGCTGTTTAGTCTCCGCTTTTTGCGCGCCAAAAACCATAAACTGCCGAACATTGGGATTGCAATGTCAATGCTGGCAGTGAGTATCAGCATCGCCATTTTGATAATCGTGACGTCAGTAATGAACGGCTTCCGTGATGAGTTAATTGATAAAATACTTGGTTTCAACTCGCACATTACGGTTCACAGCAAGCAGATGAAGTTTGTGAATTACAAAGAGGTGAAGGAAAATCTTATGAATGTTGACGGCGTTGTCAGCGCGAGCCCAGTAGTTAACGGCGCTGGAATGGTATCAAATGGCAATCGCTCGGCAGGAATTTTTGTGAAGGGTATGTCCTTGAATGAGCTAAAACAGAGGAAGGACTTGTTTAAATATATCAAGGGCGGCGTGGAGGAGTTTAAGGGTTTGAATATTATTCTTGGTGGTGGCGTAGCGAACCAGCTGCGTGTGCGTGTTGGTGACGAGATTACAATGATTGTTCCGATTGTTTCGACTACGATGTTTGGCGTTGTGCCACGGGCTGTGAATATGAAGGTTGTTGGTCTGTTGCGCACGAACGCCCAGCAATATGATAACTATATGGCGATTGTTCCGTTCAAGGCTGGACAGGCAATTTTCAATTTGCAGGGTGAGGCGAGCGCCATTGAAGTAATGACGCGCAA
>JAFUUN010000040.1 GCA_017477855.1 Rickettsiales bacterium
GTATATTTGATTTTGATCAAGTATTGAAAAATCCGTTTCTATTTTTTGTGTGATAAAATTGTTCTTGACAATTATTTTTTTTCAAAATACTCGTACCTGATTTTGTGTGGTTGATGCCAAAAGAATAGACATGTCGGTTTGTAATTCATTGAGCGTCACCAGCGTTGTTAATGGTTTCATTTTGCCTACAAGGGCAAGTATTATTATTTCAATTTTGGTTAGTATTATTGTCCGTTAGGACATACGTATTATCTCTTACATTTTTTTATCTTTTTTTTGTGTAATTACATTTGATGCAAGGTTGCATCGCTAAAAAAAGAAAAACCATTTTAATTTGAATATTTATGACTTATACTGGTGCTTCTGTTGTGTTTGATACGCTGGAATTTTGTGGTGTAAAGCATGTATTTGGCTATCCAGGCGGGTGCGCAATACCGCTATACGATGAGCTTGCAACAAGAATGAAGAAAAAAGCAAGGATAAAACACTTTCTGACAGCTCACGAACAAGGTGCGGTGCATTCAGCAGAGGGATATGCAAAATCATCTGGAAAAGTTGGAGTTGTATTTACAACATCTGGGCCGGGAGCAACCAATACAGTCACTGGAATAGCCGATGCATTCGCGGACAGCGTACCACTTGTTGTGATAACCTGCAATGTTCCAAGCGGACTTATAGGCACAAATGCATTTCAGGAAGTTGATATATGCGCAATAACCAAGAGCATAACCAAGCAGAACTTTTCTGTAAGGAAGGCCGAGGATATACAGGAGACGTTATGTCAAGCATTTAGGGTTGCGAAGGATGGCAGGGCAGGCCCTGTTTTAGTGGATATAACCAAAGATGCATTAAGCAACAAGTGCGATTTAAAGGATTTCAAAGATTTCAATAATTGATATATGAGTGAGGCGATATTTCAACAGATTTTTGACTTAATGAAAACAGCAAAACAGCCAGTATTTTACTGTGGCGGAGGTATAATGCCGGAAGGGTATAAGAGTTTATACAAACTGGTAAAAATATTACATTTTCCAATAACAACAACAATGATGGGACTTGGTGTTTTTTCAGAAAATGAGCCAGAAAATCTGCAAATGTTAGGCATGCATGGGAGCTACGAGGCCAACATGGCAATGTATAAGTGCGACCTGATGCTTGCGATAGGAGTAAGATTTGACGATAGGATAACCGGTGATTTAAAAAAGTTTTCACCAAATTCAAAAAAAGTGCATGTGGATATAGACAAAAAGGAGCTAAACAAGTTGGTAAAAGCTGATGTTGCTGTGAATATGGGCTCAACAGATTTCCTGAACGGAATGTTGAAATTTGTTGATGCAGAAATAAAAAAAGACAAGAATGTTTTAGACAAGAATAACACAAAAGATTGGTGGAAACAAATAGAAGAGTGGAGAAGTGTTAATTGTTTTGAATATAAGCAAAAACAAGGACGAAATGCAAAGATATTACCACAATTTTTGTTAGATACTTTAAATGATGTAGCGAAGAAATATAACCCATTTTATTGCACAGATGTAGGACAACATCAAATATGGGCTACACAATATTGTAAAGTTAGTGATAAAAGAAGGTTTATAACATCAGGTGGGCTCGGAACAATGGGTTTTGGTCTGCCAGCATCAATAGGGGTTCAAGTTGCAAATCCAGAAGATAAAGTGGTTTTAATAACTGGTGATGGCTCTTTAATAATGACAATGCACGAAATGGCGACGATAAAAAAATATAAACTGCCTGTGAAAATAGTATTATTAAACAACTCGCGTCTGGGAATGGTAAAACAATGGCAAGAGATGTTTTATAATAAGAATTATAGTGAGACAAACCTTGAAATGAGTAATCCGAACTTCGTCAAGCTTGCAAAGTCGTTTTCAATGAAGGCAAAGAGAGTTAAGAAGGTCAAGGATGTCAAGATGGCACTTGAAAAGATGATGAAATCAAAAAAAGCATATTTGTTAGAGTTCATAACTGATCCTGATGAGAACGTATACCCAATGATCCCGGTAGGAAACGGGCACGGCGAAATCGTTTTACGGAAGGATTTTTGAGTATATTTTGTTAGTTTTATTGTTTGTTTTTATGAAAGCATTTTATGATAAAGATTGTGATTTAAGTTTAGTTAAATCAAAAAAGGTGGCAGTTGTTGGTTATGGTTCGCAAGGACGAGCACATGCCATGAATCTAAGAGATAGCGGTTGTGATGTTGTAGTTGGTATCAGAGCTGGTAAAAGTGCGGAGCGTGCAAAAGCAGATGGATTTACAGTCAAAGAAGTTGCTGATGCAGTAAAAGATGCAGATTTTGTCATGGTGCTTGTCCCAGACGAATTGCAGGCAGATTTATACAAAAAGGACATAGAAAAGAACTTGAAGAAAAATGCAACTTTGGCATTTGCACACGGGCTAAGCATACACTTTTCACTAATAGAACCAAGAGAGGATTTAAATGTTGTAATGATAGCACCAAAGGGACCGGGACACACAGTTAGAAGAGAATATGAAAATGGTGGTGGTGTTCCTTGTTTAGTTGCCGTTTATCAAGATAAGACGGGTAATGCAAGAGAGTTGGCAATGTCATATGCTTGTGCGATAGGTGCGGGTAGAAGCGGAATACTGGAAACAACATTCAAAGAAGAATGCGAAACTGATTTATTTGGCGAGCAAGCAGTGCTATGTGGCGGGCTTGTTGGATTGATAAAAACAGGTTTTGAGGTATTAGTTGAAGCAGGTTATGAACCGGAAATGGCCTACTTTGAATGCTGCCACGAGATGAAATTGATTGTTGATTTAATATATCAAGGAGGTATAGCGGATATGCACTATTCAATATCAAATACGGCTGAATATGGTTCTGTAATAACTTCTGACAAGTTAATAACAGAAGAGACAAAAAAGAATATGAAACAAGTATTGAAGGAAATACAAAATGGTGAGTTTGTATCAAGATGGATGAGTGAATGCAAGGCGGGGCAACCTCGTTTGAAAGCAGAGAGGAAAAATCTTGCCAATCACGGAGTTGAAAAAGTTGGCGGAAAATTACGCCAGATGATGCCTTGGATATCTTCAAGTCGTCTTGTGAAGGAGAATAATGGTAAATAGTTTTTAGTGGTTTTATTATGAGTATGTTAAAAAGTGACACTTATGTTTGGTTTGACGGTGAGATGAAAAAGTTTGGAGAATGCAGCGTCTCACTCACCACCCATGCATTACATTATGCAACATCAATATTTGAAGGATGCAGGGCTTACAATGGAAAAATCTTCAAAAATAAGGAACACTGCCAAAGACTTATAAATTCAGGTAAAATGGTTGATGTTCAAGTTCCCTATTCTGTTGAGGAATTGATGCAAGCATCAAATGAAGTTTTGAAAGCAAATAATTTGACAGATGCATATGTCCGCCCTGTTGCTTGGAAAGGAGATGAAACGCTTGGTGTTGAAAGCGATGGATGCAAAACTCATATTGCAATAATGGCTTGGTATTGGGGAAATTATTTTGGTGAAGATAAAATAAATGGTGGATTAAAATTAACTCATGCAGATTATGTAAGACCGGATCCAAGAAGTTGTGCGGTTCAAGCAAAAGTTGCCGGAAATTATTATCTTGGTGCCGTTATGCACAACAAAGCGAACAAAGGCAAATATGACGATGTGTTGCTAATCGATTGGAGAGGTTATGTTGCAGAATGCACTTCTTGTAATGTCTTCTTTATCAAAGATAAAAAAGTTTATACACCAATCGCCGACTGCTTTTTGAATGGCATTACTCGTCAAACAATCATCAACGAAGTTTGCCCAAAACTGGGTTTAGAAGTTGAAGAAACGAGAATAAAACCAGAGCATCTCGGTGATTTTGATGAAGCATTTATATCAGGAACGGCGGCTGAAGTTATGCCAATCGGAACAATATACGACACTTTCACATACAAACCAGATTTATGTTTAAAAATAAGAGAAGAGTATTTGAAGTTGGTTAAAGGATTGTAATATGACGGAAAAACGATTGCAAAAAATGTATAACTTTGGAGTAAGACGAACAGATTTGTTTTACTCCACAGTCCTGTCAAACATGACAGGTGCTAATGTTTTTATAAAAAGAGAAGATTTACAAGAAAATAAATCTTTTAAAATTCGTGGTGCAATTAACAATATGTTAAGCCAAATTAAAAGCGGTCATAATGGTATTTTCGCTTGTGCCAGCACTGGAAATCACGCACAGGGCTTTGCACTTGGATGTGCTAAATTGAAAAGAAAAGGCATCGTGTTTATGCCGACTTGTGCTTGTCAAATCAAGATAGATAAAACCAAACATTTTGGTGGAGATTTTGTGGAAATACAACTTGTCGGAGATAATTTTGATGATTGTCTTGCAATGGCAGAAAAAGAA
>JAFUUN010000005.1 GCA_017477855.1 Rickettsiales bacterium
CCATTACGAAGGCAATACAAGAGGCCAATCTCGGAGTTGGAATTATTCACGAGGCGACACATATAAGAATTACAATGCCAAAAATTACGGAGGATCGGCGCAAGGAATTTGTCAAAATTTTGGGAAAATTTGCTGAAAATGGTAAGATTGCAATCCGTAATGCAAGAAAAGATGCAATGAATAAAGTGAAAAATATGAAACAAGACAGCGAAATTTCTGAGGATGAGCAGAAACGTTTGGAGAAGGAAATTCAGAAGTTCACTGACAATTCTGTGGACGAAATTGACAAACAAGCAAAGAAAAAAGAGGAGGAAATTTTGAAGGTTTAGCCGCCAAGCGATTGTCCGAAGCCGGCTCCAATTCTGCTGTTCATATTGACACCCTTCAACATCTTGTTCATGCCGCCCATTTGCTGGCCTGCCGAGTGCTGTCCGACATTTGCAACTGGTATTTGCATATGGCTGTCAAGGCGTTCTGCGCGGCCAACTTCCATACTCAATAATGCCCCTTTTGATGCGATTGGTGTGGAGAAAATCCCATAGCTTGTGTCATCAGTTAATTTTATTCCCGGAAAACTCATCTGCATCTCGTTGCCGATTGGGCTTGAATCTATACCTCCGCCGCCTGTCTGAAATGTGCCGTTTCCGCCGCTCATAAATAACAAGTGGAGTCAATGGGACTCGAACCCACAACCCTCTGTATGCGATACAGATGCTCTACCAATTGAGCCATGACCCCGCACGACATGTTAAAATGAGTATTTTTATTTTCAAGTAGATTTTTGTTGCGCGCGGGCGGAGCGGGTTTGTCGGACGAGCAACGCGAGGAGATGACAAACCGCGAGGGCGTGGCCGCGGGCAGCGCAACAGAAAATTTTAAAAAAAAACTTCGCCAAAGCCCCTTCGCACGAAAAGCAAGTTTCAACACTGGACGTGCGGGGTCTTTGGCATGCGCGGCCGCTGCCGACCACCTCCGCCCTTGACAAGTCAAGGCCTGCGGCCGCGCAATACATAAACCTTGCAATTTAAAATCGGTATGCTTGTCATACGAGAGTTTAATATGTTTGTTGCAGTTGATGTAAATAATTTGGAGATAGAGTTTGCTATTTTAGATGATGCAGGAAAAATTACATCAAGGTTTAGCATCTCCGCACTTGATAAGAAGACAGGTGACCAATACACAACAGAAATCAAGAACGTTTTTGACTACCTAAAAATTGACAAAACGAAGATAAACTACGCTGCAATTTTGAGCTCTGTGCCAAAGTTCTGCCACATTTTGAAGGAGTTCTTTATAAGATACATCAAAATTGAGCCAGTCATAATTGAAAATTCATCCATTCCAATTTCATGTGACAACATTGACAAAAACGATGCTCCAACAAGCATTTTGTCAGCTACTTATGCTACCACAAAGCTATATGGACCAAATGTTGTGGCCATAACTTTTGATGCAATCACGACGTTCGGTGTAGCTGTCAATGGCTCATTTGTTGGCTATACAATCTATCCCGGCAATGAGATTTTAGCCACAGTCATTCATGAAAAAATCACTGATTACCCAGAAATAGTAGTGCAGTCAACACACAACATCTTCGGGAAGAACAAATACAGTGCACTGAACTGTGGAATATTCAATGGTTCAATGGGTGCATGCGACAATATTGTGAACGGAATTTTGGAGGAATACAAAAACAAAGAGTTCAAAGTTGTGGCAAGCTGCAAAAACCCAGAACTGCTACAATACAGCAAAACGATCAACATTATAGACCAAGATTTGAATATAAAAAGCATTGTTGAGAGTGCAAAATATCAGCTATTTGCATTATAGTTTTGTAGTCATATAATTAGCCGTGCGAAGAGCTGTAAATATAGTTTGTAAAATCACATTTTTGGCATGTGTGGTGGTTTTGAACTGCGCATTTGACATCCTTGAGGACGTAGTATTCAATTTTTCTAAAACAACTGACGTTCTATCACACGACGACATGTTGTCGGTTGTCAAGGATGTAAAAGGTTTGTCAGATGTAAAAAGTGCAAACGTGATGGATAAGACACCAGAAATTCCGTCAGGTAAATCAGAAAAAGTCATGCCAGACATTGGCTTGAATAAAAAACTGAACTTGGATTTTACAAACAGCTTAACGCAACAAGTTTCAGCAACACCGAATGTTAATTATTTAACAGGTCAAAAAACAGCTGATGAAGCGGCCAAAGAAAAAGCAGGTTCAACAAATATTGATTTTATTGGCACCAGCACAGAGAATTTTAATATGTTTCTTGATGCACCAAAGGTTCCAAATTTGCAAAAAGGCCCGATTGTCAAGCCGGAAAGCATGGAAATCCCTGGTCTTGATGGTGTCTTGCCAATTAATTTGACTGCACCATTTGATAGTAAAGTCCATGACAGCTCGAACCTCAAAATCTTTAACATTGTTGATATTAGCAAGTCGCCATCTGGAATTCTTGAAGACACCCTAAACAGCAAAGTGCTTGATGTGTTGCCTTGATTTTGATATTTTTAGCCATCCCCAAACCCCCCAACCTCATTTGTCCTACAAGCAAGACGCAGAGCAAATCACAAACCCCTTTTGCACAAAAAGTCCTCTGCATCACTGGATATGCTACCACTCTTGACAAATAACTTTTTACGAACATAATCTTTCTGTTTTTTATTTTACTTGTTTTATGAAACTTTTTAATAATATTGTTATCTCTTCGCGCAGCGAGAGAGAGAGAGAGAGAGTAGTTTAAGTTCTTTATCTCTTAAAAAATCTTTTACTTTAATAGAATTATCTATTGTATTATTAATATTATCTTTATTAGTTGGATCTCTTTTAGTTGGAAGACAGATAGTAGATAGAGCAAAAATTCAAAGAATAATCTTTGAATTTGATTACTATGAGAAAGCATTTCATCAGTTTTATGATACGTATAGAACTGTTCCCGGGAACCTTGATGACAAAACTTGCTTGAAATATGCCAACTTCAAAGGGTGCACATATTATGGTGCCGATTACAATGGGGTGCGCATGGATAGTGGAATATGTCCTATTAACGCAACCCATGAACAGTGGTGCGAATGGTTTTCAACAAAGAATGTTTCAAATAAGAAAATTGTGCATGGTGGATGGTCTGGATATTGGGGAAGCATGAACCAATTACGAGCCAGCGGAATGATTGATGTGTCTTCTTATCCATATCTTACTCACAATGCAACAAATGGTAGGGAAAATAGGTATACGTTTCCTGTCAAAATTGCTGGTTATTACACTGGTTATGCTGGACATGCGGCGCAAGCATCTTTTGATCAGAGCTTGATATTGTTTTTCAGAGGAAATTCATTAGCCGGAACAAACGGTGGCGCATTTAAATATTATCAAGAAAAACTGCCAAACAAAAATGTTTTATGTCTATACAACCCAATGGTTAGACACGATACCAACAGAACTAATGGACTTGTTTACGATATTTATCAAACTGGTGAATATGGTGCTCTGTCTTCAAAATTAGCTTCGGAATTAGATGCCAAAATTGATGACGGCCGCCCAGGAACTGGAAGCATCATGGCATACAAAGCACAAGCGCACAATGATACCGATGAAAAGGCATGTTTTGATAAAAATAGATATAATGTTGGTTCTGCTATTTATCACAATGACACTGACCTGAAATATGGGTGTAATATCATAAAGGTTATGGAAGACGTGAAATAACCCCACTTGACAATTATTTTTGATTTGCAATTTTTAACAGGACATTTTATGTTGTCAAGGTGTTTTAATTTAAAGTTGCTTGTTGCTTGTGTAGCCGTATGCATGTTTGCTGACGCTAATTATGCTGGTGCAGAAGGCGCAAACAACGATTTTACAGAATACTTCAAACCAGTAACAAAAAAAGCAACCAAAAAAGGCAAACGAAAGAGCAAGAGAGGCAAGCAGGACGTCAGCATGAAATCCAAGGATCTAATCAATCAGGCAAAGGGAAATAAATATGTTGACGCCAACTCTGCGAATGACACCGGAACGTGCATATATGCGCAGACAAACAATATAAATGCACTAAACGCGGAGCTTGAAAAGGCACATTTCGCATCAAATGTTGTGAACCGCAAATGTAGTAATGGTGAGAGCTTGCTATTGATTGCAACCAAAAATGATAATTTTATAGCATTCAAAACGCTGCTGGAGCACGGTGCAAATCCAAACTTGGAGAACTCAGCAGGTGTGACGCCTTTGCATATTTTGGCAAGAGTTGATGGAAGAAATTCTGATGACATGTTTAACATGCTAATTAGACACCCTGATATTAATGTTAACAACCAAGATTTGTGTGGATATACGCCGCTGATGAGAGCTATTGAATTTGGCAATGTTGAAGCTGTTAGCGGACTAATGAAGGCAGGTGCCAACACAACAATGAAGAATAATTACGGACAAAATGCAATTGCTTTGGCCGAGCAAATGGTTGCTGCGCAAAGAAATGAAGAAAAAGTAGTTGTCAATAAACAAATTCTTGATATAGTTAATAGGAGAGGTTAATAGTTTTGAGATGGCACTTGAGTTTTTAAGAAAGCGCACAGCACAGCAAAAGCGGCTTTTCGTGGTAGGGCTTGGTATTGCCATTTCAATTTTATTTTTTGTTTTAATTCAATTGTTGTCTGTTGCACGAGTTATGTTGCAAGAGAAACAATTGAGTAGCATTAGAGAGAAAATTAGCTCGCTAAACTTGTCATATAAAAAAATGGATGGTGCAATTTCTACAATTAATTCAGCTAAGACGTCTGACAATTTGGATCCAAAGGTTGTCAAATTTTATTCAGATATAAATAAACAGGAACTTGTCAACAATGTTGTAGCAAAGATGAAAAAAAATAATTATGGTGTTGAGCTGCCAAATGGCGCTGTCAGGATGAGTGCGCTCAATGAATACGCGAATTTTGCCATGACATTGGGACCTTCAAGTGATATCAATGTTATCAAAGATATTTCTTCATTCACGGGTAGCATCCAAGGCATTGAAGGGCAAAATGAGAAAGCAACAGTTGACGGTGGACTTTTAAAAGTCTCGTTCAGTGCCGACTATGAATATGTTGTCTACAAAATAATAGCTACTTTGGATAGTATTTTCCCAGGTAAATTAGTCGTGAGGAATATATCAATTAAGCCGGCTAACGATGATGTAAAGACGATACTGTATGATTTTAGGTTCAAGGGAAAAAGTAAAAATACATGGATTGATAATCGTTTAGTTTGCAACATAGAACTTGAATGGATGTATCTTAAAAAGTAGTTATGTATAAAAAAATTAGTTGTTTCACATTGCTATTTTTTGGCTTGATGATATGTGGTTCCGTTGCGCTTGCAAGTCCGTTATCGCAGCTTGAGCAGATGACACAAAACGCCAAGCAAGGCATTGAAAATTCAGCAAATAATGCATTGAGCAACGGTGAAAATAAGCTTGTTGGAAGACAAGAAGATGAAAAAGTGAAATTAAAATCTATGGACGCTATGGCAAGTGACATAATTAGCAAGGCAAATAGGATTTCTGCAGAAAAAATAAAACAATTTACTGAAGCGGCAAAAGATTTAACGAGCGATGGGAGTGATATTAAAAAAGCTATACAGGGCGGAAAGATATCAAGCAAGGATTTTGCAGGTATGCTAAATAAATTATTTACAGATTTTGATAAGCAAAAAACACAAAATTTTGATTACAACAATGCCAAATATAGAAATCCTGGTTTTATAGAGGACGAAGACGAGATTTACAACATCAAGGACACATTAAGGGGCTACGATCTTCTTTCCGATGAGGAAGTTGAAAAACTAAAAAAAGATAAAACAGAGAAGAAAAATGAGGCGGCCGTTGCTAATTGGATGAAGGTGTATTATTTGTTCTATAATGGGCCAGAGGATTGGAAATGCAAAATAAATGATAAAGTCATAACAAATGAGACGGAGCAGAAGTTGACTGATAACACGACAATTTTGAGGGTGAACAAGAATAGCATTATCTTCTTGCTGAATACGATTTCAGACACTTATCTTGAAAATATAAAGTACTTCAAGGAAAAGAAATATGCGTATTCGGATAATTATCATATATTTACTGACATTGACGGAAAGAGATATGTTGTATTTAAGTTATATTCCGGCCAGAAGATTGACCTTGACACAATGCAAATTAGTCGTTAGTGCAACTTGACAAATAAAAAAATTATTTCTGATTTGACCTGGATGGTCGGTTCAATGTTGAGATACACATTTTTGTTTTTGTTTTTTGTTTCAGCTTCGGCATGCGCTGTGTTTGGAAAAAGAGAATACGATCAACAACTAAAAAGCCCATGTGTATCCGCTAATGGAGGACCTTGTGAGAGGTATAACGTGAATGATTGGTGGTTAAAAGATGGCAGTAAACAGCCGTATTTGATTAAGGCAGTGGTTTAGTATGGTATTTAACAAGAAGAAAACAACAAGCGAAGGAGATGAATTTTCTGAAACTGATAGATGTCTTTCTGTTGTCTATAACCGTTTTTACCTGCAAATGAATAGGTTAAACCGATATATGAATGCGTTTGTTACTGGCAATAATACATTTGAAAGTGCAATTGTTGAGACGAATGACAACAAAAAGACAACAGGCTTTCCGACTGTAAAAATTGATGTCAAAAACATTGAAAACCGTTGCGGTTCATACATTGCAACCGCAGAAATATGTGGCGTGAGATACAAATGTGTTGCATTTCTTAGTAAAAAAAAAGGGACAATAGAAGCGCATTTGATAGATTGTTCAAAAAAGGATTTAGTGGGTAGCGTTGTCAAATTGCGCATCATTCAATTTATTAGGGAGCGTCAGGAATTTAACAGCGACAAAAGGTTGATAGAAGCAATTTCAAGTGATATTTATCTCACGAATGCTTATTTTAAACACGGTGGTGCAAACATTGACGATGATGTTGTGGGGGGGGATGGCGATCGAAGAAAAGCTCAGAGTACATTATTTTAGCAAACAGATTATACTTGACAATTAGAGTTTTTGCTTTCTACTGGCGGAGATTAAATTTAATTGAAGTTTTTTTATGTTCACGACTTACACACAAGAAGTCAAATTTGGTGATAAAACAATCACTTTGGAGACAGGTTTTTTGGCTAATCAAGCCGATGGTTCAGTTGTCGCACGATGCGGAGATACAGTGGTTTTGTGCGTTGTTTGCACTGCAAAAGAGGATAGTCCAGACACTGACTTTTTTCCACTGACAGTCAATTATATTGAAAAGGCCTATGCATGCGGGAAAATCCCGGGCGGTTTCTACAAAAGAGAGGGCAAACAGAGCGAGCGCGAGATATTGATTTCGCGTCTGATTGACAGGCCAATTCGCCCAATTTTTGTTGACGGATATTACAGAAATACGCAAATTATTTGCACACTATTGTCATATGACGGAAAAAATGAGCCAGACATCGTGGCAATGGTCGGTGCCTCGGCTGCTGTGGCAGTAGCTGGATTGCCAACGCAAGGCGTAATCAGTGCATGCCGCATTGGATATGTTGATGGAAAATACATTGTAAATCCAACGACAGATGTGATGAAAAATAGTAAGCTTGATATCGTTGTTGCGGGTACTACCAATGCGGTCTTGATGGTTGAAAGTGAGGCTAAAATCTTGACTGAAGATGAGATGCTTGGTGCAATCGCAAAGGCGCAGGATGTTATCAATTCGTCGGTGGAACAAATTAAGGATTTTGTAGCCAAGGTTGGTAAGGCGCCAGCGGTAATATTTGAGCCACGAGACAGGACGAAGCTATATGACAAAATCTCCGAACTTGCCAAGAAAAAAGTGGTTGAGGCATTCAAGATACAAAACAAAAAGGAGCGCCATGAGGCATTGAAAGATATTTTGGTAAATTTGAAGGAAGATTTGAAGAATTTTGTTGCAGAAGAACCTTGCGAAGCTGGCTGTGAATGCAGTAAAAAAGCTTGTAAAAGTGTCAAAGGCAAGTGCAATGCGAAATGCAAATGTAAGGGATGCAAGGACGGAAATTGCACAGATTGCGAGTGCTGTTCCGACATAAATGCTGATAAACAGCTGGTTTTCCAGGGCGGTAAGCCAGTTGAGATGAACGATGTTGATATAAATTTGATGTACGAACAACTGCAAAGTGATGTTGTGCGCAACCAGATTTTAAAGGACAAAATTCGTATTGACGGAAGAAGATTGGACGAGGTCAGACCAATAGAGGTCAGGGTAGGTGTGTTGCCACTTGTGCACGGTTCTGCCGTCTTTTCAAGGGGCATGACGCAGTCAATGGCAATTGCAACTCTTGGAACTTCTGATGACGAACAACAGAGTGATAGCTTGACGGCCACTGAAATGTCGCAGAGATTTATATTACATTACAATTTCCCAGGGTATTCTGCAGGTGAGGCAACGCCTCCAAAAGCGCCTGGACGCCGCGAGTTAGGCCACGGAAACTTGGCTCGTAGAGCGCTCGCGCCAGTCATTCCTTCAAAGGAGGAGTTTCCATATACAATTCGTGTTGTGAGCGAGATTACGAGCAGCGATGGTTCAACCTCGCAGGCCACCGTTTGCAGTTCTTGTATGGCTATGATGGACATGGGGGTACCACTAAAAGCGCCCGTGGCTGGTGTCGCAATGGGTCTTATCAAGGAGGATAGCGGCTACGCGGTGTTGACTGACATCATGGCGGATGAGGATCACCTCGGCGACATGGACTTCAAAGTTGCTGGACCAGCCGAGGGAATTACGGCTCTGCAAATGGATATCAAAACGTTTGGTATAACCATGGAAATCATGCGCGATGCACTGGCTCAGGCGAGGAGGGCGCGCTTGCACATTATGTCAAAGATGATGGAGGCCTTGAATGCTCCACGAGAGGGCTTGAATGCCAATGCACCTAAAATTATCAACATTCAAATCACAGAAAAACAAATTCCTGAATTGATAGGAAAAGGGGGAGCAACAATCAAGAAAATTTGCGAAACAACTGGCTCAAAAATTGACATTGGCGAAGGCGGTTTGGTGACTGTTTTTGCCAACAATGATGAGCAAGCAAACATGACAAAAGAAATGATTGATGGTGTGCTTGGAAATATTGAATTCGGCAAGGTTTTTGATGCAACAGTCAAGAGCGTTTTGGCCTTCGGAGCAATAGTTGACATTGGCTTTGACAGAACGGGTTTGGTGCATATAAGTGAGCTCTCTGAAAGTGAAGTTGCTGACCCAACGATATTCGTAAAAGAAGGGGACAAAGTGAAGGTGAAATACACTGGCAAGGATGAAAAAGGCCGCTTGAAGTTCTCAATGAAGGCGGTTGACCAGGACACGGGAGAGGATAAGGGCTATGAATTGAAGGAGAACTCTTCGGCTTTTGAAAGATCCGACAGACCAAGACATGATAGGGGCGACAGAGGTGGACGCAGGAATTTTGAAAATCGTGATAGGAACGACAGAGGTGAAAGAAGAGACAGAAGAGACGATCGTGGTGAACGTAATTTCAGAAGAGACAAACGGAATTATGATGATGATTTCAGGAACAAAAAAGGCAAGAAAAAAGATTTGAAAAAGAGGAAGAAAAAGTTTTTTTTCTTTTAGTTTTATTGTTTGATTTATGGAGAAGAGCAGCGATGGTTTACGTGTGATTGCGTTGTTGGGGCAAAGAAAGCACAGCAGATTGGATAACGCACAAACGATAATGTTGGCAAACGCACTTGCTGGCAAAGATGGTGTTGTATATCAAAAAAGCATATATTTTAATATATTAATAAATCTGCCATCTTGGTTGTTGTTCTTCATTCCAGTTTGGCTACTTATAAAACACAATGACGGGTTTAGAGACATTGAATACTGCGATATAATTGTGACATGTGGAAAAAACATGATACGTTATGCCAAGTACCTAAAAAAGAACTCGTATCCAGATGCAAAGTTGATACAAATTGGTAATCCGAGATATACGTGGAAATGTATTGATGTGCTGTTGCGCCCACATCACGGAAGGAGTGTTATTCCATGTAAAAACACTATTCGTTATCGCGGGCACTTCTGCGAACAGCTTGACAAGGGAATTGCTGAGGAAATGGACAAGAAGTATAAGAAAATTAGGGAGACATGGGATAGTGAGTTTATTGGCGTGTTTGTTGGCCGTGATACAACGCAATACAAGATGACGCCAATGATTGCAAAGAAGTTTGCGATAACAATAAATACAATTTCTCACAACATGAAAATGCCACTTTTGATTTCCGTTGATCAGGGTGTTTCAAAGAGTGCAATAGAAATGATAAAACAATATCTTGATTGCAATTATTATCTATATGTCAAGGCAGTGAACCCACATGAGAGCCCAAAAGTGGCGTTCATGGACTGGTCAAAGTTTTATATTATTACTGGGAATTCCATCGTGGATCAGAGCGAACTAATGTCACAAAATAAACCTGTCTACATTTATTACGATGGAAAACACTCGTATAAATACAAGTTGTTCTACAACGATGTTATTTCTGACGGCTGCGCAAGGCCTCTGACAGCAAATCTTGAAAAACTGGACGACTTCAAGCCCGTTCCACTGAACGATATGGATAACTTGGTGCTGAAAATAAAAACAGTGTGCGGTTTGATATAAATGAGGGCAAAGTTGTTTGTTTTGACATTATTATTTATGTTTGTGTGGGCGGGGAATGCCCGTGCATATGAAGAAAATATGCCGTTCACTTCATCAATTGTTGTGAATTCAAAGAACGGCCAGATATTACAATCATATTATCCTGATAGAGTAATTTATCCTGCATCACTGACAAAAATGATGACTGCTTATGTTGTTTTTGCTGCGATAAAAAGAGGTGTTATTGGACTATATGATAAAATTGACAAGGATAAATATGCAAGCTACGGAATATACAGATATTTTGACAAAAACGAGAATGTAACGGTGTATGATTTGTTGCTGAAAATGATTGTTAATTCCACTAACGAGGCTGCCACAATACTTGCGATAGAGGTGTCTGAGAATGTCAACGATTTTGTTGAAATAATGAATGATTATGCTCGTAAAATCAAGATGACAAAGACGCATTTTGCAAATCCGCATGGTCTTTTTGAAAAAGAGCACTTTTCTACGGCGCGCGATATGGCAAATTTAAGTATCCGCCTGGTGCATGACTTTCCGAATTTATCACAGCTGTTTGGTATAACTGACTATCTTTCAAATGATGATTTCTATGAGAAGACCACTGTCATACAGCGGAAATCAGTTGGCTTGAAAGGTAATAAAACAGGTTATGTTGCGGCATCTGGCTACAACATTGCGGCTTGGGGAGAATATGGCATCAATGAGAAAATTTTTGCAGTTTTGATTGGTGCGAGCAGTAAATACGAGCGAGACAGGTTGATAATGCGCCTAATTGGCAATAGCGTGAAGGAATATAATATTGTTAATCGCAAAGAGAGAGACAGTGATATTAATAAATTGATGGATAGTGCGGCAAAATTCTTTGGTTTTGACAAGAAAAAAGAGGAAGGAACGATTGACGCTGATGAAGAAGATGACTTGGGATTTGAGATTGAAGTTAAGAATATAAACGATGAAGACAAACAGAAAATCAACAAAAATAACAGGTTTTACGTGGCTCGTTGAGTGCACTTGACAGGATTTGAACCTGCAACCTTTTCCTCCGGAGGGAAACGCTCTATCCAGTTGAGCTACAAGTGCTTATGTGGTTTGTAGATTGGCGGTTTTTATTTGCAAATTTAAATATTTTTTTGAAAAAATTGAACAAGAAGAAGCCAAAAAGCTTTAACAGAAATGTAGTGTATCAAACGTGTATGTAATAAATACTATCAATAATGTAAAGAGCAGTTTTTAATAAATGTATAGTTTGGCAATTTTGTCATATATTTTTATTTCCTTGATACTCAATCCAACAACTTTCCACTTGACAAATTAGAAATGCATTCTATGTATATTAATGTTAATCCCTTCTTTATGTCATTTTTCTCTGTAATTCAAAATACACCGTTTGGTAGTGCCAGTACGCTTGCAATGATCTCGGCATATTTACTGCTGTCGTTCTTTGCAATATGCTTGTTGTCAAAGGACAGATGGTTTAACACGGTGGTAATGATTTACTCGTCAGTGGTGGTCTTGGCAATAATCGTAAGCATGTTGATCGCTTTTTTTACAACTGGGCGTTCATTTTTATTTACCACTTGGACGTTAAGAATATTGGTTTTGATGTCTATTTTACTGATTGTCGGTGCATTTATAGCTCAGCCCTCTAAATATGAAATCAGTAATATCAAAACGGATAAAGAAGCCAAGGATAATATTATTGGCTATCAAAAGATTGAAGACATTGTTGACAGTTCTGACAATAAGGTAAATGCAGTGGAAGCGTTGAAAAATGAGATTAAAAACTTTTCAGCAGATAAGATTGACCCAATATATTATGGTGGGCGTGTTGAGGATACTGACAAAATAGAAAATATCAAGGCAGAATTTAGAGAAGCCGTGAAGGAAGTTGTAAATGAAGAACTGAAAAAAGAGCAAACTACCGCACTTGCTGTTGTTCCTGCTGAACAACAAGC
>JAFUUN010000041.1 GCA_017477855.1 Rickettsiales bacterium
CTCCTCTCTCTCTCTCTCTCTGAATAACAACCAACACATTCCTGTGTTTTTGGCAGCAGACGACAACTATGCTCCATTTGTTGCAACAACAATGGCTTCAATTTTGAAAAATACCAAATCACACATTGATTTTTATGTGTTGAGTGATGGAATTACAGCAAAAAACAAAGCTAAAATTGCAAATGAAAGAAAGTGGTTTAAGAATTTTAGTTTGAGGTTTATAGATATTGATAAAAAACTTGAAAAGTTATCTGGAAGAAACAGTCTTTCACGTGCAATGTATGGAAGATTTTTTATTCCAGAATTAGTGCCAAGCATAAAGAAAGTTCTTTATCTTGATGTTGATATGATTGTCAAGAAGGATATAAAAAAATTATATGATGTTGATTTGGATAAATATGCATTTGCGGCCGTTGCTGAAGCGCTCAGAATCCAAAAAAATTGTAATGATAGGTTAAATGAATATTTTTCAGCAGGAATTCCATCAAATCATAGATATTTTAATTCTGGAATGTTGTTAATAAATGCTGAAAAATGGAGAGAAGAAAGAATAAAAGATAAATTAATGGAGATTGCTTTAAAATATTCAGGAGATAAAAATTTCATATATCCAGATCAGGATGCTTTAAATATTAACTTTGCAAATAACTATAAAGAAGTAAATAAAATAATGAATAACGAGCTACATACATTGAATATTTATCTTGATGAAGAAAAAAATAATGGAATAACCGAAGCAAAATTAATAGACGATACTATTGTTTTACACTATTCTGGAGGAGGAGAAAAACCTTGGCTAAATAATCGTGTAAAATATGCCAACGAATTCTGGAAAATCGTTCCATACACCGACTTCGCTGATGAAATCAAACAAATTCATGATAACTCTCAAAGAGATATGAAGATTATGCAACATATTGATAGGAATGCTGCGAAAATTAATAAATATGTTAGACGTAAAGTGAAACTTGTCTACGTTCTGCTCGGTGTCTTGATTGGATTGAACATTGCTGGCTTGGTTGTTTTGGTGAGAAGAAGGAAGTAAAAAATAACCTTGCAATTTCAAAACTTGAACTATATCAAATGATGTAGGTATTTATGCACAAGTTTAATGCTGAGGTTTCAAAGGTTTTGAAGCTTGTAATTCATTCGCTTTATACGAACAAAGATGTCTTTTTGCGGGAGCTTATCTCCAATGCATCTGATGCATGCGAGAAAGCGCGCTATTTGGAGGCATCAGGAACTCTTCAAATTGATGGTGGTTTGAAGCCAAAAATCAGGATTGCGCTGAATGAGAAAGAGGGATTTATAACCGTTTCTGATAACGGAATTGGAATGAATAAGGAAGAGCTGATTAAGCATCTTGGCACGATTGCAAAGTCAGGGACAGAGGACTTTTTGAAGCAGGCAGAGGCAGCTAACAAAGCCACCGCAAGCGAGCTTATCGGCCAGTTTGGTGTAGGATTTTACTCATGCTTTATGGTCTCCGACAAGGTTGAAGTCAGGACAAAAAGACGTGGTGAGGATGAGGCCAAGGGCTACATTTGGAGCTCCGATGGTGTCAGTGGATTTGACATCAAAGAGGACGACAAAATTGACTTCGGGACGGAAATAAAAGTGTTTATCAAAGACAGTGAAAAAGAGGATTATCTTGACCGTTTTCGCGTGGAGAACATCATCAAAACCTACTCAAACCACATTTCCGTGCCAATAGAATACGCGGGTGAGGACGATGTGATAACGCAAATCAACCCTGAAAAAGCACTCTGGATGCGCAAACGCAGTGAAATCACGGACGAACAGTATGAAAATTTCTACCACTCGGTGTGCCATATGCCGGGTAAGCCATGGGCGGTTTTGCATAATAAAGTAGAGGGCAACATGGAGTTCACAAACCTGCTTTTCATCCCAAGCACAAAGCCGTTTGATCTCTACCACCAAGATATGCTGACGCGCATAAAATTGTATGTCCGCCACGTGTTTATCAGTGAGAGAGACATTGACATCATCCCCACATATTTGCGGTTTGTCTACGGCATTGTGGACAGCAACGACCTGCCTCTGAACGTGAGCCGCGAGACCCTGCAAGACAACAAAACCATCTCAAAAATCAAGAATACACTGGTGAAAAAAATCTTCGGCGAACTCAAAGACAGGGCACAAAAAAAGCCAGAGGAATACGAGGAATTTTGGAAAAACTTTGGCCCAGTGCTGAAAGAAGGCCTCTGTGACAGCATTGCCGACCGCGAAACTTTGATGTCTTTGACGCGGTTTTATACCAGCAAATCGCGCGACAAATTAATCGGTTTTGATGACTATATTTCGGGCATGAAGGCCGAGCAGAAGGACATTTATTTCTTTGTTGGCGAGAACATCAGCGACATGATGAGCGCGCCAGAAATGGAGGTTTTCTTGAAAAATGACGTGGAGGTCATCCTGCTGACTGACGTGGTTGATGGCTTCTGGACGAACGTAATTCACGATCATGCGGGCAAGGATTTGAAGAGTATTACGCGCGCGGACGTTGACTTGAAGGACATTGAAAAGTCGGAAAAAGACACCAAAAATGAGGATTATACCGATGAAGAAAAAGCCATGACGGACATCTTTGCAAAGGTGTTGCAAGGCAAGGTTGTGGCCGTAAAAATTGCTACAAAATTGGTTGACAGCCCAAGCTGTTTGTCTATTGCGCCGGGCGCCATGGATAGCCGCATGGAGGACTTTTTGGTGGCACAAAATCAGCTTAAAAAAAGGTCATTGAAAATCCTTGAAATCAATCCAAAAAATGAGCTTGTCAAGCGCACCTATGAGTTGCTAAAAAATACTATTAATAGTAATACTGTTAGTAGTAATACTACAAATAGTAATGCAAACCCTGAACATCATGAAGTTGATTTGACGAATGCAAATAAGGACGGAATTGAGCTTGCAACAATGATTTACGAACTGGCTGTTATTGGCCAAGGCGACCACCTTGAAAATGCCGGCAGTGCAGTCAAAAGGATTTTAAAATACATTAAATAATGGTTACTGTTTCAGCGCCCGGAAAGCTTGTTTTGTGCGGCGAGCATGCTGTTTTACACGGCCAGCCAGCGATTGTCATGGCAATAAATCGGCGCATGCGAGTAAAAATGCGGCTTCGCAATGACAATATTATTGCCATTAAATCACACAAATTTGGCATTGTCAACTTGAAATTTTCTGATTTGGAAACAGAAAAATGTGCCAATAAATGGTATAGTTCAATCGCTTTTTTGGCAAAAAAAATCCTCTCAGTTGGCTGCGGGGTTGATATTGACATTACCTCGCAAATTGAAGATGTTGGCTTTGGTTCATCTGGCGCGTTGTTCTCGTGTGTGGCTTATGGACTGTTGAAAATTACTATTAATAGTATTACTATGAATAGTAAGATTAAGCTGCTGTTTTACATTTTAGATTTGTATCGGGAGTTCAATAAATTGACAAATAAATCATCAATTCAGTCATCTGGAATAGACATTGTGGCCAGTGTTTTAGGTGGTGTAGCGTATTTTTATCCCAAGAAAAAAGTTGTTGAAAAATTAAATTTTGACATGCTAAAAAACACAAAATTGACTGCGATTTTTACTGGCCAAAGAACGAACAAAAAGCTCGTCAGAGATGTGATTTTTTTCACAAAACACAGAAAGAGAATTTACAAAAAAATTGGTAAAATTGTGAAAAAAGTTAGAAAGTCAATAACCAAAAAAAAGAGGAGAAAAATGTTTTCTTTGTTGCGAAAAAATCAAAAAATGTTGTATAAATTGGGACTGTCAAATATTACTATTAGTAGAATTATTTCGCAATGTAAAAAAAAAAAAATAATCGCAAAAATTTCAGGTTCAGGGCTCGGAGATTGCGTCTTGGCGCTTGGAAAAATAGACATCAACGACAAGCAATGTTTTGACGTTGAGGTTGACGAGAAAGGCATAGAAATTGAATGACAAGGCAAGAAATTGTGAGTGAAATTTTGAAAAATAAGGCATGGAAATTGAAAGAAAAAACTGATTTTTTGTTTGCGCCAATTAACATCGCGCTCGTAAAATACTGGGGGAAACGCGATGAAGAATTACACTTGCCGATGTCAACGAGCGTGTCAATGCGTGGGAAAAATCTTGGTTCAAAAACGAAAATTTCCACATCCAACCAAGATACACTATTGATAAATAATTCTACATATAATAATACTATTAATAGTAATTCTACAAATAGAATTTTTGCATTTTTAGATTTGTTCAGAAATGCGCTAAACATCAAACAAAATTTTCAAATTGAGACATATAATAATTTTCCAACAGCCGCCGGAATAGCTTCATCGGCAAGCGGTTTTGCGGCATTAACACTGGCAATAAATGAGCTTTTTAATTTAAAATTATCAGAAAGAGAATTATCAATTTTGGCACGTCTTGGTAGCGGAAGCGCTTGTCGTTCGGTCGTAAATTCTGACTTTGCAGTTTGGAATAAAGGCATTTTGACCGACGGAATGGATAGTTTTGCAGAGCCAGTGAAGTTGAAATTGCAAGAAAAAATCTGCATGTTTGTTGCCGTTGTTTCTACAAATAGAAAGAAAATTTCTTCATCAGAAGCAATGAAAAATACTACATATAGTAATACTATTAATAGTAATAATTTGAAATATGAAGAGTGGTTGCGACAAACAGAAGTTGATGCAAAAAAAATACTACAAATAGAACGTTTTGATGAATTTGGTGAACTTGCTGAAAACAATGCAATCATGATGCACGCGGCTATACAAGCTGGCGGGATTAACTATTTTGAGCCAAAAACATACGAAATTTTGGAGTTTGTCAGCGGTTGCAGAAAAGATAAAAAAATGGATGTTTATGCTACTATTGATGCAGGTCCAAATGTAAAATTAATAGTCAGAGAGCGCGACAAAAACATTCTACAAATGGAATTCTTAAAGGCATTTCCAGGTATAAAATTGCTGGAAATTTAGTCGTAATTTGCAACGTGAATATCGCGCGCAATGTAGAGTGAACCAGTGCAAATTAGTAGGGTTGGAGCGCCGTTTGCGAAGTCGCGGCAGCAGTTTATGACCTCTTCAATGTTGTGCGCGATGGCGGAGTTCAGGCCAGTATTTTTACATGCTGACGCAATTTTTTCTGGTGGTTCTGGGATGGATTCAAGGTTGGCGCGAGTGCATATCAGCAGGTCAACGAGCCCAGTAAATTCCTGCAAAAACACTGCATTGTTGGCGCCTTTTGTGCGCGCCACAGCAACGCAAATTTTGAAATTTTTGTGTGTATTTTTGAACTCCCGAATGAAGGTTGCGATGGCATGCGCGGCCAACTGATTATGAGCTCCGTCAACATAAAATACACTGCCAGCAGGCAATTTTTCAAACAATTTTCCGCTGGTAATTTCTTGCATCCTGACAATGTGTGTAGTATTGTGAATGGCCTCAGAAATACTATTAATAGTAATATTTGGAAAGGTTTTGATATTTGCGAGACATGCCATGATTGCGCAAGAAGCATTAATTAGCTGATAATCTCCTTGCAATGATGGTTGTAAAAAAGGAAAAGTTGTGTCAAGTTTGGCGCATTCAAAAAGTGCCATTCTATTTATAGAATTACCATTAATAGTATTACTATATGTAGAATTATTGTCATCAAGGAAAACTTCGTAGTCATCACCGTATGTAAAAATATTTTCAATACCAAATGACTTTGCGCGCTCTTTGAGTACTGTTTTAGCTTCTTTGGCTTGCGAAGAAAGCACGACGTTTTTCACTCCACGCTTCATTAAAAACGACTTATTCCACGCAACTTCCTCAATTTTTGTGCCAAGAAATTTGACATGATCCAAGTGAATAGGCGTGAAAACGCAGCACAGCGGCGGGTTGTCGTCCAGCACATTCGTGGCATCGTTGATGGCGCCCATGCCGACTTCAATCACCGTGGCGTCCGCAGGATGGCGCGCAAAAGCGTTAAAAGCAGAGCATGTCAAGGCCTCAAAAAGCGCCGGCTCGTCAGCGAGCTTGCCCGCTTTGTTAGCCGTCTCCCAAGCAATTCTGGTCTCCTCAGTAAGTTCATAAAGTTCGTCATCGGAAATTGGCCGCCCATTCAACAAAATGCGCTCATTGCACTCATAAATATGCGGCGAGGTGTAAGTATTTACGCTATATCCAGAGGCGCGCAGGATGTTTGAGATGAAATGCGCAGTTGAACCCTTGCCCTTTGTGCCAGTGATGTGGAATACGTTTTGCAGCTTGTTTTGCGGGTTGCCAAGTTCGTTGAGCACAGTTTTTGTCCTAAAAATTGCACCTTCAAACTCCTTGTTTGGACCAGTATAAATCGGCCAATGCGGCATTTTCATGACATGAGAATTAGATGTAGTTTTGATTTGTCAAGGTTGAAAAAACCTTGCATATTAAAATATATATTCAACTAAAAACTAAAATGAAGAAATATTTAA
>JAFUUN010000042.1 GCA_017477855.1 Rickettsiales bacterium
ATGCCCGTGATGATTTGATATTTTGTCAAGGACTGACTTAAAACAATTGAACTGAATATGCTTGCAAACGCAAATCGGGTAAATCTTACTGGCTGCAACAGTGCAACATTAACAATTTTGCACGATAAATAGACACCGGCACTTTCTATCGTATCAAATATTGCGACAACAAATGCCAACTTCAAAACCTCAAAACTGATTGGCAATGCTGCTGTACCAGTGGTTGAATATGATAGGAAATAGCCAATAATTCCAAGCATAATAGCATTTGTAAATAGTGCAAACATGACAGGACGTGCGGCATCAAACTTTTTTTATTTCAATTTATTTGTCGCTCTATCACTTTCTTCTCCTCTTTTGTTGTAATAATATTGCAAATAGAAGTTGCCATAATGGTATATCAAAATTATTTTTTTATATCCTTAATGTAATGAATTATTACGGGAATTTTTAATAATTTCAAGATTGTTTAAATCATTTTCATAGATAAAATACAACCAGATGAATTTGATAGAAATTTGAATTCTATGAAGCAATTCTTGATTAACAGCAAATAACCCTTGCTTATAACTATTTTTGAACTATTATTATAATATGTCCGGTAAGTGCTTTTTGTTATTTGTGGTTGCATTTGCTTTTGCAGGTAATTTTATTAGTGCATCTGCAAATATAATCTCAAACAACACAAAAATGGCAATGGAAGAAATCGCTGAAATCATTGATGCAAAATATTACAATAATGTGGATTTGGGCACTTTGGAAGATGGTGCGTTGGATGGAATGTTGAAGACACTTGACCCATATTCTGGCTATTTCGATAAAGAGAGTTTGAGTAATTTTCAGCAGAATACAACTGGTACATTTGCTGGCATCGGAATGGAAACTGTATTTGACAGCAATAGCAACAGTGCGATAGTAAATTATGTATATCAAAATGCGCCTGCGGACAGGGCAGGGGTGGCAGCCGGCGACACTATTACGCACATTAACGACCAAGTTGTTGTAGGAAAAAAACTGTCAGAAATAGCTAAACTTCTGCGCGGGCAGATCGGTTCTTCTGTGAAAATTACGTTTTATCGTTCTTCCACCAGGGAGAGTTTTACACGTCTGATGCGTTATGAAGAGCTCAAAATCAAGAATGTCTTCTCAAAAGTGTATAATGACAGTATTGGTCTCATTACTATTAACATGTTTGCGCAGAATACTTATCAAGAGGTGATAAATGCAATCAATGTAATGATGAGGAAATATGACTTGAAGGGGCTGATTTTTGACTTGCGGAACAACCCAGGAGGACTACTGATTTCTGCTGTTGATATTGCAAACTTATTCTTGAAGGACGGCCAACTTATCACAACTGTGAAAATGAAAAATAACCTGCGCAAACCTGAATATTTTGTTGCGCGGAACATCAATGACAATTTTGCTGGAATGAAGATTGCAATACTGATAAACAGAGGCACAGCATCGGCATCGGAGATATTGGCAGGGTGCTTGCAGGACTATAAAATAGCCAAATTGATTGGTGAGACAACCTTTGGAAAAGGGCTGGTACAGGAGGTATTTAAGTTGAAAAGCGTTGAGGGTGCAGTGAAGTTGACAACTGCGCAGTATTTCACTCCTAATGACAGACAAATCAACGGCATCGGTATTGAACCAGACATTGCAATTCAGGATAAGAGATCTGGCAAATACGACCCAATTTTGCAAGCAGGTATTAATTATATCAGTGGGCGGATTGGTTAACTTTTTGTTGCGCCGCCCGCGGCCACGCCCTCGCCGTTTGGCTACGCCTCGCTCTCCCGTCTCCGCTCCGCTCCGACCCGCTCATCGGCCAAACGCGCTCCGCCCGCGCGCAACAAAACCATTGACATTTAATAAGTTCTCTCTACTCCCCGAATGGTTTCTTATGGACAGAATTGAGAGCGAAGGTGGAGTTTGTTTGAAAGGTGAGATTAGAATTTCAGGTTCAAAAAATGCAGGCCTTGCGCTCATGGCGGCTTCTGTTTTGTGCTCCAAGCCAGCTACTTTGATTGGTCTGCCAAATGTCAAAGATATGTTCTCAATGACACAGTTGCTGCTGGATTTAGGGGCAAAGGTCTCTTTTGATGCCACTCAGATTGAAAAATACGGCTCTGACTGCTCTATCATGACAATAGACAACTCAAATATAAACAAGCTGGTTGCAGAATATGATTTTGTCAAGAAGATGCGCGCATCTGTGTTTGTGCTTGGGCCACTGTTGACGCGGTTTGGTGAGGCAAAAGTGTCTCTTCCTGGTGGATGTGCTATTGGTGTTAGACCTGTTGATTTTCATCTGCGTGGACTTGAAGCCATGGACGCAAAAATAGATATTGTTGATGGATATATCGTTGCAAAAGCACCAGAAGGCGGTTTGAAAGGTGCAGATTTTACTCTTCCAATGGCATCTGTCAGTGCAACGGAAAACTTGATGTCGGCTGCTGTTTTAGCTAATGGAACCACAATTTTACGCAATGTTGCCAAAGAACCGCATGTTGTTGCAATGGCTGATTTCTTGAACAAATGCGGTGCAAATATAGTTGGCGCAGGCACAGACACACTCACAATTCATGGAGTAAAAGAGCTTGGCGGTTGCGAATACATCGTTCCAGAAGACTATGTTGAAGCTGGCACATATGCCATTGCGGCGGCTATAACAGATGGTGATGTGCTTTTGAAAAACTGCAACATGAAGACATTTGAAAGCTATGCAGATGTGTTTGCTAAGGTAGGTATTGGTCTGGAAGAGGTGAAATATGATGACAAAGGCGAGGAGAAGGTTGCTGTGCGTGCATTTAAAAGCCACGAGTTTGTTCCTTGCGATATCCAAACGGGTGTCTATCCTTGCTTTCCAACTGACTTGCAGGCACAAATAATGATACCTCTCATTATGGCAAATGGCCAGTCAGTGATTACTGAAAATCTGTTTGAAAACCGCTTTATGCATACAGCAGAGCTGATGCGTATGGGGGCTAAGATTGAAGTCCATGGAGGAGATGCAATCATCAGTGGTGGCACAAAATTCAAGAGCGCCGAGGTCATGTCAACTGATTTAAGGGCATCCGCAGCGCTGTTGCTGGCCTCCCTTGTGGCAGAAGGCAAATCAAAAATTGACCGTGTCTACCATCTTGACCGTGGCTACGAGAACATTGAAATGAAGCTCAATAACTGTGGCGCGAAGTTGGAGAGGGTGGTGGTTTGAGCTACTATTTTCCTTTACCGAAGGAAAGAAAGTTAGAAAAAAAAGATGCTTCTTGATTGTTTTTTTCTTTATCAAAATCATCAGATGAAATACTGCCGTATTTTATTTTTTCAATTGTTTCGTTGCTAATGCCTGCATATTTTCTTTTTCTTTCATATTCTTCTACTGTTTTCTTAAATAGTTTTTTAAATTCGTTTTTATTATTTAAAGATCTCAATTTATCAATCTGATTAACAATATTTATGTCTTTTATGTTTTCTGCA
>JAFUUN010000043.1 GCA_017477855.1 Rickettsiales bacterium
CTTTTATTCAACAATTCTTTCATGCTCAATAAATGCTCCCATGCAACCTTCTTGGCGCTCGGGTTACGCAACAAATATGATGGATGATAAATAGCAAATGCATCAATCTTTTTTTTGGAAATAGCAGATGGCAGGGTAAAGTGCTTTCCTACCAGCGCACCAGTTTTTTGTGTTGTCATAAGATAAGTGTTTATCGCAGTTGCGCCACAGAGAATAACCAGATTTGGTGCCACAATTTCAATCATCTTCTTCACAAACGGCAGACACATTTCAATCTCATCTGCGTATGGTTTGCGGTTCAATGGTGGGCGCCAAAAAACCGTATTTGTAATAAGCAAATTCGTGGTATTCAATCCAATAAAGCTCAATGATTTCCTCAACAGTTGGCCGCTTTGTCCGCAAAATGGAATACCTTTTAAGTCCTCTGTTTCGCCAGGAGCCTCACCAATCAACATAATCTTGGCCTCAGTGTTTCCGTCATAAATGACAGCATTTGTTGCATTCATTTTGAGAGAGCATCCATTGAAATTCTTGATTTCATTTACCAACTCCGCAAACGTCTTGATACTATCTAAATTTATGCTTGGGGTGGTTTTTTTGATAGCAACCGCCTCGTTGACCGTCTCATCTGTAATATTATCTTCTATTTCTTTTGCTTCTGGTTTGATTGTCCCTATTTTTATAGAACCCTTCTGCATTGAAAAACTTCTCCCAGGGACAAAATCAAATGCATTATCCACTCCAAGAATTTGTTGCATTATTAATGTCTCTTTGAGATAATTCAGCACAGTGTAAATTTGGTTGTTGATTTTATTTGTCAACTGTGAGATTTTTGGATTGTGCTGGCGCAGAGTAATATGAAACACTGCGAGAGCAAGACATTGGCCATGAAACAAAATATTACTCTATAAGGACTGACTTTTGTCTTGTGCCGTGTTAATTGTGTTCAAATTTTGGGCAGCAGAATTATTATCTATATTTTGTTGCTTATACTGTAACTGTATGTCCGTTTTTTTAATTTCTTCATCGTTTTTAGTTGCTTCTTCTGCGGCTTTGTTAGCTTGTGCTTGCTCTGTTTTTTCTTTATATGACATTACAGCCAATGCAATTATTCCAACTATTAGAATAGCAGCAAGTAGGTACAGCAATACGTCTAAGGCGCTGGTTTTTCTTCTCTTTTTTTTCCCGCCTCCTTGCGTAATAATGATGGGTTGTTGTGAACAAGGTTGATTTGGTATCTGTACTGTATTTGATTGGTTTGTTATCTGTTGCTGACTTGGGGGCGGTATTGGCTGTGCATATTGTTGTTGGGCATTATATTGTTGCTGTTGATCGGCTGTTGGAGCCGGAGGAATACCATATTGTGGTTGCTGTGCATACTGATTAAATTGTTCATTTTGCACGTATGATTGTTGCATATGCAATTGGATTATATCAAAAAGAATTTTTATTGCAAATTTTTATTGTTTTTTCTACCCCTTCCCCATATACAAGAATTGCTCCGTTGGAATGAAATTAAAATTGTTGGAATGAAATTAAAATTGCAGTTGCGCGGCCGCAGGCCTTGACTTGTCAAGGGCGGAGGCGGTCGGCAGCGGCCGCGCA
>JAFUUN010000044.1 GCA_017477855.1 Rickettsiales bacterium
TCTCAATAATACAAAACATCTGAACTACATTATAACTACTTTTTGACTACATCATTATAATATACCAATATGTTTTCTGTCAAGCTATTATTGTATTACTTATGTGAGGTGATGAAATTTGAATCGTGAAATCAAAATCTCAAAGAAGGTAGCCCGTAGAGGCGAAGATGGGCACAAGGTTGTCTCTGTCCGTATGAAGGATGAAACAATCGCTCGTTTGGATGACCTTTCAGTCAAGACTAATCGTAGCAGAAACGAATTAATCAATATACTGCTTGAAGCCGCGCTTAACAATGTGACGATTACAGAAGATGAATAATATGTTAAACCACCTGAGATTATGGGTGGTTTAATTGTTTTATTTAGATTTTAGCAGAAAAAACCTGAATCCCCTTCCAATCTCGCCACCTATTCTACAAGGAGGTGAGAATATGCGACAGTATAACACATACGCAGAAACCGAAGCCCTGCTATTAACCGCGCTGGACATGAAAGGCCGCAGCATTAGGGAAATCTCTGAAGCCACTTACATAGCGTCCAGCACTTTATACAAGTGGAAATCCTCAAATGTCCACCTGTCTCCGCAGAAACTGGACCGGCTTCTTTTATACTTCATGAATGAAGAACCCCAGCGGCTTGAACTTGCGCAGGACTATCAAGATGGCAATGTATATTAATATTATACTTAAATAACCTCTCCTTCCTTCTCGTTTGTGGAGAGGTATCCAATAGGGGGACTATATATGTCTAATTTCGACTATTTCAAGCAATATCAATCAGAAATGAATCGTTTGCGCCAGAAAGAGCGCGAAGAAGAAAACCCTTACCATCGCCAGCACATTGAAGAATTCAATGCCATGATGGATGAAAAAATCCGCACACAGGTCCCGCTGATGATAAAGCAACAGCAGGAAACCCAACAGATAGATGTGCAAACCTACTTGAACGGCAGGCACGTCAAGGATGGTGATTTGGGAAGGGCCGTGAAGGATTATATCCTTGATGGCTTGAAAAAGGCGCTTGGCAAGCGTCGATAGACACTCATGCCGTGGTTTTGCTCCACGGCATTTCGTTTTTGCTCAAAGTTGCTCCAATCACGCTCGTTTTTTGCTTCAAATATCCTAAAAATGCTGGTGATTTGCTCGCTTGCGAATCACCAGCCTTTTCTTGCCTTGACAGGGCTTTTCGGGAATGCTATCATTTTATCGGCACCTTGATAATTGTATATATACAGTCGGTTTTGCGGAAAGGAATTAGCAATGTCAATGAGAATCCGCAGACGTAACCCTTTTAACAATAATATGGCTTGGGTGCAATCGAACTCTCAGCCCTCTTGGAGGTAATCCAGATGGCAAAGACAAGTAAAAGAATCAGGCGGGAGATCGTTATTGATGGCGTTAAGCGTTGGATAACCGGCGCAACCGAACAAGAGTATGCCGAGAATCTTTTGAAGGCGCTGAACGTGTCCGGCACGGCGCAATTCGCGCCGCAAAAGCACAATTTCCAGACCTACGCGCAGCGATGGTTTGAAGTGTTTTCAAAGCCAAACGTCAGCCTGATAACGGCAATCACCTATGAGCGTCAGTTGAAGTTGCATATTTACCCCGCCTTTGACGGCATGGACGTGGAGGACATCAAGCCCACCGACGTGCAAGAGATGTTCAATCGCATGGGAGATGTAACGAAGGAAACGAAGATGAAGGCGCGAATGGTGTTGAACATGGTGCTTGAACAGGCTGTTGAGGATGGCCTGATTCAAAAGAACCCACTGGCGGCGCGAAGCGTCCGCATCGTGGGAGGGTCCAGCCGCGCCATAGAGCCCTACAGCGTAGCGCAAATGCGCTTTCTGGTGCAGCGCCTCGACCTCATTGTGAAGCCGTCAGACAGGGCTTTTCTGGCGCTTCACGCGCTTCATCCATTGAGGCCAGAAGAAGTGCTGGGGCTGTTGTGGCGCGACCTTGATTTCACGGCGCAGACGATACACATTGAACGCGCCGTCACCCATCCAAGCCGCAACGCGCCGCTGGTCAAAGAGACAAAGACACAGGCCAGCCGGCGGACCATCAATCTTGTGCCTCAAATCATTCCCCTGTTGGAGCGAGGCGCGGAAGATGAATTTGTATTCGGGGGAGAAAAGCCACTGACCTACACAATGGTGCGCAAGATGTGTGAACGAATCCAGCGGCAGACGGGATTTGAAGAACGCATCACACCGCGAAGGTTCAGGACTACAGTGCTGACCGACCTTTACAACGCGACAAAGGACATCAAGCAAGCCCAGCATGCAGCCGGACATACAACAGCCGCCATGACCTTGAAGCATTATGTGAAGGGACGAGAAGAGACCGCGAACACAGCCACGCCCATTGCGCAGGTTTATGGCCTTTAACTGACATTCCAACTGACAAGCACAAAGGCCCCAAACCCATTGCGGCACAGCGGTTTTCAGGCTTTTTGAAGCCTCAAAAACTGACATTTTGACTGACAAAATGGCGGTTATGAAAAGATGAGGTCCTGAATCTGCAAGTGCAAAGCGAGAAAAATGCAGATTTCGGCATAAAAAAGCGAAATCCTGCAAGATTTTGCAGGATTTCAATGGAGCTGATGGCCGGATTCGAACCGGCGACCTCATCCTTACCAA
>JAFUUN010000006.1 GCA_017477855.1 Rickettsiales bacterium
CTTTTCCGTCCAGTATTTTTACATTTAAAACTTGACAATTATAAAAGCAGTTTTGTCCTAAAATTAGTTATGTTTAAATTAAGTTCAGAGATATTATCCATTATTGACTTGCTCTCGGAGGAAAAGGGCATTTCAAAAAATGTTGTCATAGATGCCATTGAGGATGCTTTTGCAAAGCTCGCAGGAGGATATTATGGCTCGGATGACGGTGAGGTTGTTGCAAAAATGAATTTGTCAAACGGCGATATGGCTTTTTATCAGAAGAAAATTGTCAAGCCACAAGCAACGATGCTGTGTGAAATCTCAATTGATGATGCAAAAAAGGTTGATGAGAATGCTGAATTAGATGGTACAGTCATGATTGCTTTACCACCAATTCCAATCCAGAGAATTTCTGCATCAAACGTTAGAAGTTCCATTCTTGACCGCATCAGAAGTGCTGAAAAAGAACTTGAATACAATGAATACAAAAAACGCGAGGGTGAAATTATCGTTGGTGTTGTCAAGAAAACCTCACCAATCAGCACAATCGTTGGGCTTGGAAACAAGGTTGAGGCCATAATCTTCCGCGAAGGTTTGTTGAGGTCTGATGTCTACAAAGTAGGTGATAAAATCAAGGCATATGTCAAAGAGGTTAAACGTAGCGATACTGACTGCCAGATTATTTTGTCAAGGACAGACAACAACTTCTTGGCCATGTTGATAGCTGAAAATGTGGTTGAAGTCCAAGATGGAATGATTGAAATTAAGGCCATTTCAAGGGCTTATGGACAAAAAGCAAAGGTCGCAGTTTTATCCACAGATGGCCGTCTGGATGCTGTTGGGGCTTGCATTGGTGCGCGTGGAAGCAGAATTAAAAACGTGGTTGAAGAGCTTCACGGCGAGCGCGTTGATGTGGTCTACTGGGACAGAGATTTAGTCAACTTCGCAAAGAACGCAATCACGCCAGCAAAAGCGCTATATGGTGAGTTCAGTGAGGTTACAAACTCGGTTGAATTGGTTTTGCCAGATGACCAGCTCAAATTGGCTATCGGAAAGGCAGGACAGAATGTCCGTTTGGCATCGCAGTTAATTGGTTGCAACATCACTGTTATTGCGGAAAGCGAGAAGAAAAAAGCTAACCAAGATAAGTTCAACAGCAGCGTAGCAGTAATGGCAAATGCGCTTGATCTTGATGAGGCGGTGGCGCAATTCTTGGTGTCTTCAAACATATATTCGCCTGCTGATTTGGTCTCTGTTGGGGTGGAAAAACTTATCAAGAGTGGTGTCTTCACAGATGAAATTGCATCAGAACTTGTCAATCGTGCCGCTGCATACGTCAACGAGGAAAAAGCAAAAACAGAAACAGAGTTGAAGAAATTTGGCGCTGATTTGGAAATCCTAAAACTTGATGGTATGACAAACCAAATTGCAATTAAATTATCCCAAAATGGTGTTAAAACAGTCCAAGATGTTGCCGACCTTGCAAACGATGAACTGATGGAGATCTGTCCTGATTGCAGTGAGCAAACTGCATATCAAATCATCATGGCAGCGAGGAAGATTGCTTATAATATTGATTGATAATCCACTTGACAATAACAAACTATAAAATAGCC
>JAFUUN010000045.1 GCA_017477855.1 Rickettsiales bacterium
AACGGCAAATTCAATTGCTGGTGCAATAGGTGGTGCAAGACAAATTGAATGTACTATAAATGGTATTGGTGAACGTGCTGGAAATTGTGCAATGGAGGAAATAGTAATGGCATTTAAGGTCCGTAAAAATCTTGGTTTTGATACAAGAATTGATACAACAAAAATTAAGGATGCATCAAATATGATTGAAGAAATTACCGGTTTTTCAGTTCAACAAAATAAAGCGATTGTTGGCAAGAATGCTTTTCTTCATGAGAGCGGAATTCATCAAGATGGGGTGTTAAAAAACAAAAGCACGTATGAAATTATTGACCCAAAGGATGTTGGTATTGAAGAGGATAACATTGTGCTTGGTAAGCTTTCCGGGCGATCAGCATTAAAATCAAAAGTTGCAGAAATGGGATATAAATTTACAGATGAGCAAATCAACAAAATCTTCGTCAAGTTCAAGGAAATAGCCAGCAGGAAGAAATTTGTGGTTGAAGATGACATTGAAAGAATAATTAAAGAGTGTGGTTTTTGAGTTTTTTTATGAGCGGAAAGACATTATACGACAAAATTTTTGATGCACATATTGTTGACTTTGACAAGGCCACAGGTGAGTATTTAATCTATATTGATAGGCATTTAATTCATGAGGTGACAAGCCCGCAGGCATTTGATGGACTGCGAATTCGTGGCATTGGTGTTCGTTGTCCGAACAAAGTTATAGCTGTGGCTGACCATAATACACCGACAAAAAAGCAAGAAAGTATTGATAAAATTGAAGATGATGTTTCAAAAAATCAACTGCAAACATTAGATAAAAATGTGAAGGAATTTGGCATAAAAAACTATCATCCAATGTGTGAAAAAAATAATGGAATTATACACGTTGTAGCACCAGAAATTGGATTTGCACAACCAGCTACAACAATAGTTTGTGGTGATAGTCATACATCAACTCACGGAGCATTTGGAGCTTTGTCTTTTGGAATTGGCACATCACAAGTTGAGCAGGTTTTTGCAACTCAAACTTTGAAAGTCAAGAAAAACAAAAATATGAGAATTACTATAAACGGCAAGTTAAAACCAAATGTTTTTGCAAAAGATGTGATTTTATATGTAATTTCAAAAATTGGAACTGGCGGTGGAACTGGTTATACCATTGAATTTGCTGGCGATGTGATAAAAAATCTTTCAGTTGAAGGCAGAATGACAATTTGCAATATGGCAATAGAAGCAGGTGCGAGGAGCGGAATTATAGCACCAGATGAAAAAGTTTTTGAATATTTTAGAAACAAAAAATACTGCAATATTGCGGTCAAAGATTATAACAAAACTGCTGATTTTGAGAAAAATGATGAGTTTTTCAACAAAAAAGTGGCATATTGGAAGCAGTTTTATACTGACACAGATGCAGTTTTTGACAAAGCATTTACTTTCAACGGCGACGATATAGAACCTCAAATTACTTGGGGAACATCACCGGAAGATAGCATTTCAATTTATGATAAAGTGCCAAAAGCAACGAGTGAAAGCAAGCAAAAAGCGTTGGAATATATTGGTTTATCTGTTGATGAAAATATCGCGGACGTTGAGTTTTCAAATGTGTTTATTGGTTCTTGCACAAACGGGAGAATTGAAGATTTGCGCGAGGTTGCAAGAGCTCTTGATGATATTGAGAAATACACAGGCAAGCCGGCCAAAGTGAGCGAGAAAATCACGGCCATAGTCGTTCCCGGCTCAAATGTGGTGAAATTTCAAGCAGAAAGAGAGGGAATTGCTGATAAAATTATTAAAGCAGGTTTTGAGTGGCGAAACCCCGGTTGCTCTATGTGTCTTGGAATGAATGAAGATAAATTACCACCCTATGCAAGGTGTGCGTCAACTTCAAATCGTAATTTTGAAGGAAGACAAGGTTATTTATCAAGGACGCATTTATGTAGCCCGCGAACAGCGACAATTATTGCTGTTTTTGGTAAAATTGATTTAGATTTTATAAATTGGTGTAAAGAAAATAAGTTTTAGTTTTTGATTTATGACAGAAAAAAAGAATATTTTTAAGCAGGATTTTACAAGCATTTTTGCCGTAATTGACATTGACAATATTGATACGGATATGCTAATTCCAGAGCAATTTTTGAAGACAACAACAAGAATTGGACTGGGAAAATATCTATTTTATGAAAAAAGATATGATAAAGATGGAAATAAAAAAGATGATTTTGTATTAAATCAAGAACCATATGACAAAGCAGAAATCTTGGTTGCTGGTAAGAATTTTGGTTGCGGTTCGTCAAGAGAACACGCCCCTTGGGCTTTGAAAGATTTTGGAATTAAAGTTATAATTGCAGAGAGTTTTGCAGATATTTTTTACAACAACTGCTTTGAAAATTTGATTTTGCCAGTCGTGTTGAAGGAAGATGAAATTGAGTATATTAAAAAAGTTTTTGACTGCGACAGCACAAAATATCAACAAGAAGGCAACATTGTTGACTGGTTTTGTAACACATTAAAGCAGAAGAATTACAATACTCATAAAATT
>JAFUUN010000046.1 GCA_017477855.1 Rickettsiales bacterium
CTATTTAACTTAAAAGGTGTCAAGCAGATGCTAAAAATTGGTGCGGACACAAATTACAGCGAGCAAAACAAGAAGTTGGCGCAGCATTTTGGAGTGAGTAATCTTGAAATGGCTGAGGCTACCGACAGCTTGCGCCACCGCGATGTTGAGTTGGAGGCGCCTACGCAGAACCACGAGGGCGGCAGTTTGTTGAATACGATTGCGAATAATGATGGCAATTTTGATGATGAATTTGCGGACGAAGAGGAAGAGGCATACCGTAAAAAGATATTCCGCGAGAGCTTGGCAATGCTCAACGAAAGACAGCGAGAGGTCATTATAGGGCGATATTTGAGTGAAAAAAATCGTACTTTGGAGGAGCTGAGTGAAAAATTGCATGTGTCAAAGGAGCGTGTTCGTCAAATTGAAGTGGAGGCTATCAGGAAGCTGAAAAAATTTGCGGATGAATACGATAAGTGATCGATTGTGTTGTGCAAATTTCTAAGCAAGGCGAGTTGTAAAAATACAAACTATGAGCGTGTGGTCTCGGGCAGCGCAACAAATTTTAAATTGACAATTATTTTTTCTAAACTATAACTCAATATGAAAAATAAAAACTTAGTCAAGTTGACTTTGTTGGCGATAACTAGCTTGTCAACGATGTGTACGGGTGTTGTTTCACCGGCTTTGCCAATCATCCAGAAACACTTAGAAGCAGAAGGCGCCACTGACATTGGATTTGTTGTCAAGATGATGGTCGTTGTGCCAAACTTGTTTATTGCACTTTTTGCGCCTGTATTCGGATATTTGGCTCCAAAAATTGGAAAACTACGCCTGCTTTACATTGCAATTATATTCTACGCAATTGCTGGAACAGCTGGTTCATATCTGCCAACAATATATCAAATCATTGCAATGCGCGCAGTACTCGGGATTACAATCGCAGCCATATTGACGGTTGTAACCACACTTGTTGCTGACTATTTTGACGGCCCAGAAAGAAGCAGTTTGGTTGGTATGCAAACAATGTTTATGTCAATTGGAAGCACTGTCTACGGCTTTGTTGCAGGCGTTCTGGCAGACATCGGCTGGCGTCACATCTTCTGGCTTTACGCAATGGCCATCGTTTATTTGCCACTTGGAATTATGTTCCTGTTTGACCCAGACAAGATTAAGATTGATGAAGATAGGGTGAAAACCAACAGAAAAATAATCCAAAATAATCTTGCTATCGTGCTTATTTGCTGTGTTAACATGTTCGTCATGATAATGTTCTACATGATAAAATTGCAACTGCCTTACATGCTTTATGGTGATCCAGGCATAAACAGTGTTACATATCCATCATTCACCGGCGGAAGCTTCCACTGGGCAACCGTGGCGGTCAATGCAAAGCTTGTGTCAATTGCCTTGTCATGTGAGGTTATCATCACAACCTATGTTGCATTCAAATACCGAAGGTTCAAGAAAAACAGGGACTTCTCGGTCATGTGTGCCATGGGATTTGCGTTTATGGCCTTCTCATACATCTTGATTAGCCACTCGGTCAACTACTGGATGATATTGGGTTCAATGGCCGTTTGTGGTATCGGAATGGGAATGCTTATGCCAAACAGCACGCTGTGGGTTATATCAATTACCAAGCCAGAAAATAGACCGTTCTTCATTGGAATTTTCAACACCTCAACATATGCAGGAAAGTTCTTGTCGCCTTTTGCAGCGGTGCCATTGCTGTTGTTGATACCAAAAAATCCTCGCATGTTATTTGAGGTTTGTGCATTCATGATGCTGTTCGTGGCAATCCTGGCAATGTGGTCAAATGACAGATTTAAGAGGGTTAATAGAGTTATCTACCGCAAGGAAATTAGAGCTCTTCGTGAGAAAGCCAAACAAAATGCTGTTGAAAGAAACCAAATCGCGACCGCTATTGGAGTGAACTCAAACATGTAATTATCTTATTATTAGATACTTTTCAAAGTAGTTCTTTGCAATTGCGTCGCCGTAGATTTTTGCTATCTTCTCTGTTTGCATTGCGGCCTTGATGAGCTGATTTAGCTTCTGGACTGTATTGATCGTGAGAATTCTGCTGACAATCGGCACGCGCTTGAAGAACACAAACCGCACTTTCATTGCTTGATCCAATGTACCACCACTTTCTATAATCTGCCGCCTGTCAACAATGTCGCTAATGATATACAAAAATGTTCTGACAATTTCAATAATACTTATTGCCTCCTCGCCGGCCGATGTCTCTGTTTTAGCCATGTCAAACATCTGAACTGCCTTGCGTTTGTCTCCTAACAAGATAAAATCTGCCAGCGCGCCAGCATCAAAACTTTGCTCATTTTCAATAATATTCTCCACATCCGCCACCGTTATGGCCTCCTTGTCGCCGTATAAAATTTGTATTTTTTCAAGTTCGTGAAGCAATAACGCCCTGTCCCCATGTAAAAACGAGGCCACACATTGCAGCGCATTTGCATCCAACCGCAAATTATTCTGATTGCAGAACACCGTTATGAACTCTCTGGCAGTGGTTTCGTCATCTTGGTAGCAACTCACACTGGCTGTGAAATCACACTTTTCAAACAATGTTTTGAGTGTATTCTTGCCGTCAATCTCGTTGCCAAAAATGATAATCAGCTTATCTGTAAAACGCTCTTCCGTAAGAAACTGAAAGTTTGTCTTCAAGTCCTTGCCTTTAGCGTTGAAAATTTTTATGACTTTACGCGTTGAAAAAAAATCGTTGCCGAGCAAGCTGTATAGCCGCGCCTTGAAGTCCTTTTCAATGTCCTGATAGTCAAGGATGATTTTCTCCTCTGGCTGGAATTGGCGCTCCAATCTGTCTGCCAAAATAGAGGCCAAACCAAAGTTTTCCTCAAAAAATAGCACCGCCTGCAATTCTCCATTTGCCAGCGCGCCCTCGCATTTTGTGAACGTTTTTTCTGTGCAAAGCATTTTTTTCTTGGAGCTTGAAAATAAAAAAATAATAATCAAAGCATAATTCACACAGCCGTGGCGGAACTGGTAGACGCGATAGTTTCAGGTACTATTCCAGGTTTTCTGGTTGAGGGTTCAAGTCCCTTCGGCTGTACCATTTTTTGCAACCAATCAAAATAAATCCTTGAAAAATAAATTTTAATAATTCTCTATTGGTTGTTTTTGATGAAAATTTTTAACTATGAAATTTTTAAATTTCGCCCGCGCAG
>JAFUUN010000047.1 GCA_017477855.1 Rickettsiales bacterium
GTCTCGTTCGCCACAATGGAGAAGGTTTTGAAGCCAAAAATACTTGCTAGCTTGAAGGAAATTACAGACCTGTGTCTTCACATGTTAAAAATTTGCAAGGACTATCTTAACGGTATTGAAGTTGACCAGAAAAACTACAAGTCCACGCGCGACAAACTGCTTGAAGAAATCAACAAAATTAAACTGCACAACAATGTTATCAATGACATTTTGAAGAAGGTCTACGAGACAAACAAATCATTCATTGAAAAGGAGACAGAGCTCTTCCAGCTTGCCGAAAATTGTGGCATCGACAGAAAAGCATTTTATGACTTCTATCATGGCATAAATCTGGTTGACGCCGATATTGATGACATAATTCAAACCAAGCACGGTGGCGGCTGGAATATACTATTTAACGAACACCGCGATGAGTTCATGGTTTTGCAAAAGGAGATTGCATTACTTGTAAAAAAGAACATTTTGATGAAACCAGAGGCATTCAAGGAGCTCGTCAGGGAGATACAAAAAAACGATCGCTTCGTTCAGCAAGAGAAGAAAAAAATGGTTGAAGCCAATCTGCGACTTGTGATTTCTATTGCAAAAAGATACACCAACCGCGGAATTAATTTCCTTGATTTGATACAAGAGGGGAATGTTGGGCTTATCAAGGCGGTTGAGAAGTTTGAATATCGCCGTGGGTTCAAGTTTTCAACCTATGCAACATGGTGGATAAAGCAGGTCATTGTGCGCGCGATTGCTGATAATTCAAGGTCAATACGTATTCCAGTTCACATGATTGAAACGGTCAATAAAGTGAACCGCACAACAAGAGATTTGACAAAAAAACTTGGTCGCGAACCAACAATCCAGGAGCTTGCTAAGAAGCTTGCAATGCCTGTTGAGAGGGTTAAAAAAGTGTTAAAAATTGCCAAAGACCCAATGAGTTTGGAACAACCATGCGGAGATAGCGAGAACACCGTTGGAGATTTTGTTGATAGTAATTTCAGAACACCTGCTCGTGCCGCTGAAACAGCTGACTTGAAGGCCGTAACTTCAACCTCGTTGGCAATGTTGACACCTCGTGAGGAACGCATTTTGCGCCAGAGATTTGGCATCAACTGTGCTGGATATACTCTTGAAGAGATTGGAAAAATGTATGGTGTTACTCGTGAGAGAGTGCGACAAATAGAGGCCAAAGCCCTCAGCAAGATGAAATATCCATATCGTTCAAAAGTGCTCACAATCTACCGTGGCATTGACGATGATCCAGATGAGAATGGAAGTAGATAATTTATTGACAAATTATAACAATTTGCTATACTAAGGTAGTTTGTTATTAGTATGGAACAATTGGAGAAAGGTACTATTGTAGATGTTCCAAGTGATGATGTTGCAAACAAGTTGTTAAGAGAATATGGTGCTTTTTTTGAAAGGGACGGTCAAGAAATTGTCGTTTCAAGTGACAATGCTATAAAAATGAATGATGATGGGACATTGTATTTTAAAAAACCAAATGGTGAATGGGAAGAAATTTTGGTTACTGGCGAACAAGAACAGGAGGAAGAGGTAGTAGAAGAAGAGGATAAAGAAGAGGAGGTGTCTGAGACTGCAGATACAGAGGATGAAGAGGAGGATGAATTGGAATATCAGCCACGCGAGTATACAGGAGGATACGAGGAAAAGATAAGACAAAGGATGGAGAAAGTATGGCAACACAGATATGAAAGACGATATGGTAAAGTTAATGAAAATACAGAGCCTGAAAAGAAAAGTGACAAAATTCTTACTGGTAGCGATTTGAATGATTTTATTAGTCATGTTTGTGACTACAAATCTGGTATAAAAATTTCCAATGAGCACAATATTAGCGGATTACAGGAATTTAGAAAAAAATATGTTAATAACATTAACGGGTGCACTCTTGAACTTTATTGGAATGAAGATGGTAAAAATCCAATTGAGAAATTTCAATTGGGAACTACAATGGGCATAAATAAACTCTTAAACTATCAATATGATTATAGTAAAATTCCTGAGAACGAAAGAGTGGATGGTGGAAAAATTGATCTTCCATCTGCTTGTCACAATGGATCGTTAAGAGAACCATATCTATGTAAAGCAACTAAATACATCTCAGAACATTCTCCAGGTCACAAGAAACCAGAACAAATTCTCAAATATGTTGCATATGTAGAAATTGCGAATAACTTAAAAAAAATCTTAAATTTCACAAAACGTGATTGTCATACATCCAAAGGTGCAGAATTTGTTGACAAAATTAAAAATGTTTGGATACCTTTTTTGCAAGCGGATCAGAATGTAAGTAAAGAAGCCAGAAAGGATAATTTTATAGAGGGGTTAAATTTGTTTGTTAACAAAGCAGAAGCAGAAATGGCAAAGCAGTATGAAGAAGACATCGGCGATGACGATCATTATTATGACAAGGAACAAAAAAATATGCATAATAAATACGCAAATCTCGGTGTTCTGGATCCACAAAATATATTCAACTTTAAGTAATCTTGTCGTAATCTTGACATCTAAAAACCATCTTCAACAGTCAATCATGTCCGAAAAACTTCCCGACTGGATAAGAGTGAAGGCGCCTATAAATGATGAGTTCAAGAAGGTTCAAAGACTTGCCAATGTGGCTTGCTTGGAGACAGTTTGTCAAGCAGCAGCTTGTCCTAATATTGCAGAGTGCTGGAAGAAACATCATGCAACATTCATGGTTATGGGAAATGTTTGCACGCGGAGTTGCAGGTTTTGCAATGTTCCAACAGGCAAACCAAGTGCACTTGACAGAGATGAGCCACGTAAAATAGCACTCGCTGTAAAACAGCTTGGGCTAACCCATGCAGTCATAACATCAGTCACGCGCGATGACTTGTCAGACGGCGGTGCCCAGCATTTTGCGGAGATAATTACAAACATTCATAAGTTTTGTCCTAATACCACAGTTGAGGTTTTGATACCTGATTTACTTGGCAAGATTGATGCTTTGAAGGTTGTCCTTGATGCCAAACCAGATGTTCTAAATCACAATATTGAGTGCGTGCGGAGAATTCACAAAGGCATCAAAATTGGCGGGGATTATGACCGCTCACTAAGTGTGCTCGCGAACGCAAAAAAGCTCTCGCCGACTGTATTTACTAAGTCAGGACTAATATTAGGGCTTGGCGAGACAGATGATGAGATTTACGCGACAATGGATGATTTGCGCGCTGCGGATGTTGACTTCTTGACAATGGGGCAGTATTTGCGTCCGAGTTCGAAAAATCCGCGCTATGTGCCAGTTGACAGGTTTGTCACGCCTGCGCAGTTTGAGGAATACAAGCGCGTGGGGCTTGAAAAGGGTTTTCTGCTGGTTGCGTCATCGCCATTGACGAGGTCAAGCTATCATGCAGATGAGGACTTCCAAAAGCTAAAAAAAGCTCGCATTTTATCTTCTAAAAGTCAGTAAATCATGATTGCGGCCAAACGGATTGCAGAAATTGTGAGAAATCAGCTCAAATGCGAGGAAACAAACCTAAGATTTTGGGTAATTTTGACATTCGCAGCCGGCATTCTTGCATGCTTTTTTACTGGCCAAACTGCGCGTGTGATAGTCGCAACATCAACCTGCATCGCGCTACTTTTGGCGACCATATTTTACATTTTGAATAAAAATACAAAAATTTTGATGATATTCTTACTGGCATTTTTGTGCGGATTTGCGTCCGCTGCATGGAAGATTTACACAACACCTGATGAGCCAACTAAATACGGTGCGCGCGAGGCAATTTTTGATGCAAAAGTGCGAGACATAAGATTAACCTCTGGCGACACAATTTTGACGCTTTCTGCGATAAATCCACCAATTTTGTCTCTGAAAAATGGCCTGTTGAAGTTGAAATACGGCGGCAATCCGATGGAGTTTTCAGTTGGTAGCACAGTGAAAATCAAGACATCCATCAGAACTGTGTCATATGGCGTTTTCCCGGGCGACAAGAGCTATGAGAACTACGCCCGCTTTTTTGGCATCATCGCGCGTGGAAATATTAAAGAACTTGAAGTTGTTGATAGCACAAGTCAAAGTTTTACAGATAACTTCCGCAAGCGCTTGCAGGGCAGGATTTATGAGGCCACAAATCACAGCCACGGCGCTGGCGTCATTATCGCAATTTTGACTGGCAACAACAGCTTCATTCCGCAGGCACAACTTGACAACATTCGGCACTCTGGATGTGCGCACATACTGGCCATTTCAGGGCTCCACATGTCAGTCATCGTGTCGTTTGTGTTCATGATTTTCATCCACATTTTCTCGCTGTTCCCGAGCATCGCACTGCGCTACAACACCAAGAAGTTTGCGGCTATTCCCGCCATAGCTGTGTGTTTGATCTATCTCCAAATTGCAAACGTGCCAATCTCGGCTTTCCGCAGTTTTATCATGGTTGCGCTTGGGTTTTTAGCACTCTTCCTCAACCGCGCACGCGCATCAATGAATGTCCTGTTTTTCACATTTTTATCCATGCTGGTGCTGTCACCAGAGCGCATTTTGTCGCCCTCATTTCAGATGTCATTCATGGCGGTCTTCGGTCTGATAAGTGCCTATAATAGCCGTCTCGTCAACAATGTGAACCGGCATCCAATCAAATCGCGCACGGTTAGATATGTCAGCGGCATCCTTGCATCGTCCATCATTGCAACGCTGTCAACTGTGTTTTTTGAGATTTACCACTTCAAGCAATACGCATGGATAGGACTTCTCTCCAACATCCCAGTTATTCCGCTGACAGAGTTTGTGGTGCTGCCAATTTCGTTTGTTGGAATGCTTTGCAATGGCACCGCGCTGGGCGATTTGCTCTACCGCGTGGCCGACTTTTTTGCATGTATAATATATCAAATCACTGACTACACAGCCAATCTCCACAATGCTTATTTACTGGCTCCGCAGATGCAAACTTGGCAGTTGGGTGTCGTCATTGTTGGACTGGTTGCTGTGTTTCTTGCGCGCAGTTGGGTGA